>CAZCLS010000409.1:0-4347 GCA_964499565.1 uncultured bacterium | reverse complement strand
AGTGATATAGATTCAATCATGGGAGAAGAAGGAACATGAGAGCCAATCAGACAGAATCGAAAACAGACTCATCTGAAGACTATTTTGATTGTATAACGGTGACCCGCCTGACAAGAATCAAAGAAGATTTCTTACTGGAGTGCGAGCATGAGCAATTAATAGCGACACGTACCATGCCGGATGGGAGCAGGGGATTGTGCAGTAAGGATGTTCTGAAGCTGAAAATGATACGGCATCTTCACTATGATATGGGACTGGATCTGGAGGCAGTGGATTTCGTGCTGCGCTATCGAGACCAGATCAAGGCGCTCAAGCAACGGTTTGCCGAGAGGGAACAGCTGCTGCGTCAAAAAGAACAGGAGCACCTGGCTGAATTACGGGCTTTACGCCGGCGACTGGCGGAGATGGGAGCCGGATAAAATACATCTTACTCTCATGCAGACAGTTCCAATTATCCACCGGCTCTCCGGCAACTGCCGGATCTCCGTCGGCCACATTTTATATAGTTTTGAGACAGCCTCGGGACGGCCACCCTCGAGGGCGTGGCAAGTGGAAGCGAGTGAACGGACCACAATGGTGGCCGGGGACGGCCACCCTCCAGGACGGGGAAATGGGAACGTACAACGAAATGTGATATATTTGACTTAGGGGAATGGTTTGGTTATAATATGCAACTGGTTATTTAATAGTATTTTAAAGGAGTAATGAGTAATGAAACGAACGTATCAGCCGTCGAAAATACGGCGCAAACGAACACATGGATTCCGGGCCCGCATGAGCACGCTGGGCGGCCGATTGATTCTCAAGCGGCGGCGTGCGCGGGGCCGCGCGAAACTGAGTGCGTGATATCGATATCAGACACACAGGAATACAACGATTCGACGGTCGCCAAACCGTCGTTTTCGTTTCCACGGCATAACCGACTGCATTTACATCGGCAATACACGTATGTATTCCAGGAGGGCAAACGCTACCGGGGTGGTTTACTGACGATAGTAGTCAGCCGGAGTGAAGACGGGGAAGGAATGAAAGCCGGATTTGTGGTACGGAAAAAAGTATTTAAGCGAGCGGTCGACCGCAACCGGATGAAACGGCGGATGCGCGAACTCGTGCGACTTAACCGCGAAGAGATCAACTCTGACGTCTGGATAGTAGTGATGGCCGAAGCGGCCGGATTGAAAGCGAGATGGGATTCACTCAGCACGGAATTTAAGCAATTGTGTCTGAAAGCCGGCATAGAGAGCGGATGAGCATAGCGGTCCGCTGCGCATGCGGGTTGATTCGGGCATATCAATGCTGTATAGCGCCGATACTGCCGCCGGTATGCCGATTTACGCCGTCATGTTCTCATTATACGGCCGAAGCGATACAAAAACACGGCATACTGAAAGGCAGCTGGCTGGGGATAAAGCGGATCTGCCGCTGCAATCCCTGGCATCCGGGCGGAGAGGACCCGGTACCCTGAACTCGATGATAGGGGCGAGCGAAAACGCGCCGGGCAGCCCGGCGGCATTAACCTGACACAAGCTCTAACTGACAAGGATAGATTCAATGGACCGAAACACCGTAATCGCGATACTATCAATATTTCTGATATTCATGTTGTACATGCAGTTTTTCGGTCCGAAGACGAAGCCCGGCGCGACGCAGCCGGCAAGAACCGAACAGAGTGCCACAAATTACGTTGAACAGCCTGAACAAGCGGCACATCCGAAGATAGTATCGGGCAGCAACGCGGTCTATGACACGAGTTCGTACAAAGCGCAGCCGGAATTCAGCGGATACAGCTCCGGGCTGGTAGAAATAACGAATCCGCTTATCCGGTATACTTTTTCGCCCGCGGGCGGGGATATATACCGGATAACATTAGAGCGAACGGATGTAGTGCGAAAAGGGCCGGTTGTAACAACTGTAGCACCGAGCAATGAGTGGCAGGTGCCGTTACGGCTGCAGGAGGTCGGGGAACTGGATGTCAACGCGTTACAGATGGGGGTAGAAAAGTCTGATGCGTCATCGATTGTATTTACGGGGACCCTGGATTCAACATTTGCGGTACGCAAGACATACCGGCTTGAGCCGGACAACTATTTGCTGCAGGCATCGATAGTACTGAGCAACATAAGTCCCGGGAGTGTCAATTTAAGCAACAGATTTAAAGTATGGGCAGGGCGAATAGACGAAGTATCACTTACACGGGACCGTTATTCGATCAGGGGAGTAGACGCGCATTATCAGAAAGAAGACGGGCGCTACGGGATACAGCGGATACAGGAAAACAAAGACAACAATCCAAAGATAATAGAAGGGTCGATAGAATGGTATGACGTCCGCAACAAATACTTTACACACATCATAATACCGGAGCAGAACGCGGAGGCGCTGAGCGTGCTGTCATTCGGGCCGAAAGGGGACAGGAACATAACCACGATCGCGTCATACGGTGCGGGGAATGTGGGAGTGGGAGAGACATTCAGCTGGAATGCCACGCTGTACGCGGGACCGAAGGAATATGAGCGCTTGAAGACGCTGCCGGAGCGGGTGGGCAAAGGGACGCAATACAATGACATACTGAAATTCACGTTTGCGTTTCTGGCAAAGCCGATCTTGATCTACGGACTGAAAGGATTATACAAATATGTGCACAATTACGGTGTCGCGATCATCATCCTGACGATAATCATCAAGCTGCTGACATGGCCGTTGACGTCAAAGAGTGTGACATCGATGAAGCAGATGGAGAAGATTCAGCCGGAGTTAGCGACCTTAAAGGAAAAATACAAGGACAATCCGCAGAAGCTGAACCAGGAGATGATGCTGTTATACCGGAAGCACGGGTATAATCCGCTGGGCGGCTGTCTGCCGATGCTGCTGCAATTTCCGATATTCATCGCGTTATATTCGGCGTTATCGAACGCGATCGAGCTGCATGGCGCGTCATTTTTATGGATCAAGGATCTGTCGATGCCGGACAGTGTATACACGCTGCCGTACATACCATTTTTTGGAGACAAAGCACTGGGAGTAACGGGAGTGCACCCTCTGGCGATAATGATGGGCCTGGCGATGTTCGGGCAGCAGATGCTATCGCCCAAAACGGGCGATGCCACGCAGCGGCGCATGATGTATATCATGCCGGCGGTATTCATCGTAATATTTTACAATATGCCATCGGGGCTGGTTTTATACTGGTTTATGAACCAGGTATTGACCATGGGCCAGATGTTCTATCTGCATTACATAAAGAAAAGTTAATAACAGCGTTTGATCCTGCACGATACCATAGCTGCTCTCGCGACACCACCCGGCCGTAGCGCTATCGGGATAGTACGACTATCGGGAGATGATGCGGTCAGGATAGTATCGGAATGTTTCAGGCCGGCGGGCGGCCCGGGACTGGAACAGCGCGGTTCACACGTTCTGGTATACGGGCGGATAGAAGCGGCGGGTCGGACAATCGACGAAGTGGTAACGGGAGTAATGCGTGGCCCGAGTAGTTATACCGGGGAAGATACGGTAGAGATATACTGTCACGGGGGGCCGGTAGTAGTGCAGAAGATACTGGAGACGGTAATGGCCGGCGGAGCGCGGCTGGCGGAGCGCGGAGAATTCACGCGGCGGGCGTTTTTGAATGGGAAAATGGATTTAACCCAGGCGGAAGCGGTAGCTGACCTGATCAATGCGCCGACAGACCGGGCACGACAGGCGGCGGTAAATCAGCTTGAAGGCCGGTTGAAAAAGAGGCTTGCGGGGATACAGGAAGGGCTGGATGCGGTTCTGGCTGAAATGGAAGCCAGCATAGAATTTCCAGAAGATGTCGTGGATGTTTTTTCAGATAAAGAGACGATTATACAACGAATTGAAGCAATTCAATCGGTATGCGCTGATTTATTACGGAATGCGGAGGCGGGCCGGATACTGCATGATGGATACCGGGTGGCGTTAGCGGGCAAACCTAACGCGGGCAAATCAAGTTTGTTAAACCGGCTGGCATGTGAGGAACGGGCGTTGGTGACGGAAATACCGGGCACAACGCGCGACAGTCTCGAGGCGGATGTAAACATAGAAGGATACCCGGTACGCCTGATAGACACGGCGGGATTGCGCGCGGCCCGGGGAACAGTTGAGCAGAAAGGGATAGACCGGGCGCGCGAGATTATCGGCAGTGCGGATGTGATGGTATGGATAGCAGACAGTTCACGGAGGCTGACGCGCGAAGAGGCTCTGGAACCGGAAAGATTGATGCCGGGAGGGGAGATCATCTGGGTATGGAATAAAAGTGATTTAGCGCTGACGGCATCCGAAAGCGTCCGGAGCATGATAGGAACGCGCTGGCCGCAGGTAAGACTC
>CAZCLS010000408.1:0-4351 GCA_964499565.1 uncultured bacterium | reverse complement strand
CCATCAATCCGCGCCGTTGGCGGGACCAGCTCATTCCCAAATACCCCCTGGCCATCAACCATTACCCATCAACCATCGACCATCACCGGCCGTGGTAGAAGCCCTGCCCGCTCTAATATCTCCGGCACCCGTTTCTCCCATTCAATTGCCATCAGATGGATTCCAGCCACTCCCTCGATTTCGCGCAGTTCCTGAATCTGCTCAACACAGATTTTAATGCCTTCTTCTGCAGCGTCCTCCGCTCCCGCCATGCGCGTCAAATAGTGTTCAGGAACATGAATTCCCGCTACACTGCCGGCCATATAGCGCGTCATAGCAAGCGATTTCAACGGTGTCAATCCCGCCAGAATTTTTACCTTGTGATGTAGACCCCGCTCGCATACCTGCTTCATCCACGCCTTGAACCGGTCCATGTCATATATACATTGGGTCTGAATAAAATCCGCCCCGGCAGCCACTTTCTTCGCCAGCCGGATTACCCGGAATTCAAACGGGTCTCCGAACGGATTCGCCGCGGCGCCGATAAACATTAGCGGTGCTGCCACGGGTGATTTTTTCGTGTTTTTGATCTCATCGCCGGACATGAATATGCCCTCATCCCGCATGCGCCGGAACGCTTCTATCAATTGTATCGAATCAATATCAAACACATGCTTCGCGGTTGGATGATTGCCGAAACACTGGTGGTCTCCTGTTAAACACAGCACATTTCTGATTCCCAGCACATAAGCCCCCAGGATATCAGCCTGCTGAGCCAGCCTGTTGCGGTCCCGGCAGGTCATCTGGATTATCGGTTCCAATCCCCGCTCGACCAGCAGTCGCCCGACCGCTATACTGGAAATACGAACTATGGCGGTTTGGTTGTCGGTAACATTGACCGCGTCAACTACCCCTCGCAGGTATTCCGCTTTTGTATCAATTACTGACACATCCGCGCTCTTGGGCGGACCGAGTTCCGCCGTTACCGCGAAATGTCCCGCCCTGAGGACTCTTTCGAGGTTACTGTCCGATTTCACTGGAGCATCACTCATGTCTTCTACAGGTGGTGATTAATCCCGGGGTTCGCATCCCTCTTATTCTATTGCCAGGTCTCTCCGGGTAATTTTGCGCGGACCACCGTCATGGGTCCGCGACCAATCACGGGGAGCTTCATTATTTTCCAGAATATCCAACCGGCCGATCGCCTTAAGCCGGTCGTATATTTTCTGCCAGCCGCACTCGATCGTATCTGGATCAGCTTCGCAGCGCCCGTTGTCCGAACCGCCGCAGGGGCCGTTGCACAGCGATTTAGAACATTGCGTCAAGGGACACACACCACCGAAAATGCCCAGCTTGCAATCACCGCAGGCCAGACAGGCTTCCGTCCATTGCCCCGCCCCTTCATTAATACCCAGAAATTGTGTGTTCAGCGTGGGATACACCGGTTTGTCAGGAAAAATCCTCGCCGCCAGCTGTACCCCCACACCGCAGCCCATTGAAAGCACGCCGTCACACGTTTCCGCCACGGCCATCACCTCCTGGAAAAATTCCCGGTCGCATTGGCGTTCTATTGTGTATTCAAGGATTTCCTTGCCGGTCGCCAGGCGCAGAATCGATGCAAGCGTCGACACCTCCCTTTCACCACCCGCATTACAGACCGTCACGCAGGTTCCGCATCCTAAAAGCAGAATGCGCTGGTGACGTTCGATAAATCCTTTGATTTCATCAATCGGTTTTTGTTCCGCTACAATCATGGTTGTCTGCCGGTTATAGTAATCCGTGTGCCCGTTTAGCTGATTCAACAGTGTTATACAGCAGCATCGTAATGGTCATGGGACCGACACCGCCGGGCACCGGGGTTATCATGGATACTTTTTCCTTTACCGCATCAAAATCAACATCACCGACCAGCCGGTATCCTCTCGTTTTTGATGCATCCTCCACGCGGTTTACACCCACGTCTATCACGACCGCGCCTTGCTTGACCATTTCAGCCGTTATGGTATTGGGTCGACCCGCGGCCGCGATCAGAATGTCTGCCCGCCGTGTGTGCGCGGCAAGATCCTTTGTACGGGTATGACAAACGGTTACCGTCGCGTTACCGGTCGCTGATTTCTGGATCAGCATGTTTGCCAGGGGTTTTCCCACGATGTTGCTGCGCCCGACTATGACGACTTCCGCTCCCTCTATGTTCACACCGCTCCGCAGCAGAAGCTGTATGCAGCCATGCGGTGTGCAGGGCAGAAACGCCTTTTCACCCACTACCATCTTGCCGACATTCATCGGATGAAATCCATCCACATCCTTGTCAGGATTAATCGCCAGAAGCACCGCTGCCTCATCAAGATTCCCGGGCAATGGCAGTTGAACCAGGATGCCGTTGATTTTCGGGTCCTCGTTCATACGCTTGACCACGGCCATCAGCTCCTCTTGTGATGTGTCCGCCGCAAGCCTGTTGTCGTCAGAAAAGATCCCTATCTCCGCGCACGCTTTTTCCTTCGCGCTGACGTACGACCGCGATGCCGGATCGTCCCCGACCAGCACTACTCCCAGACCGGGTACTATTCCTTTTTCCTTCAGCCGCGCTACATCAGCGGTCAGTTCCGCCCGCATATCCGCGGCAACCTGTTTTCCATCTATTATTCTCGCTGCCATTTACTCCCCTCGCATCGTAAGTGTTACATAATGCCCGTATCCCATCAGGATACTGGCGCGCATGCCTCATGTATGTATTCAACAAACCGGGACGGCTCCACCGAAGCTATTCCACGGAAATGTACCCGCCTGCCGTCAATTCCAGCTTTTTCCAGCATTGCCGTTATCCGCTCCGCCCGTCCCGCAGCACGGGACGAACCTGTAAGATATTTGCAACTCTCGGGATGACAACCGATCACAAGAATATGATCAGCCCCACGCTCAAGCGCGGTTAGTATACTGCGTGGATCCACCCTCCCGGCGCACGGAACGCGAATTAATTCAATATCCCCGCTGTATTCAAATCCCGCGGCAGCTTCCGCGGCAGGAATCGCGGAATTTTCACAGGCAAATACCGTAACGCGCGGATTAGTGCCGATATCAACTGCCACCTGCTCATCGGAATATCCCGGCAGTGATAACGCCTCAGCGGGACATTCCGATACACAGATCCCGCAGCGCTTGCAGGAGACCGGTGAAACAGCTGCAGCTTTGGCTGCCTGATCGATCCGGATCGCACCGTGCGGGCAGACCCGCAGACAGGTCAGGCACAGTACACATTTTTTGTCATCGACCGTGGCCGCATCGTCATGTATTTCCAGTACTCCGTCACCCAGCAGTTCGTGAATCGCCGCCGCGGCAGCCATGCCGTCCGTCAGGGCTTCCCGGTATTCACTGTTACCCCGCGCGGCGCCGACGGTATATATGCCCGGCCGGTTGGTCATAGACGGCAGAAGCCAAATATCATCATATTGCATCAACCCGTCCGGCCCGCGCCGCAGTCCGCCGACCGGCGAGAATATTCCTTTCCCGTTTCCTGCCGGTAAACGGTCTGCCATAACAACAATATCGTAGTCTTCTGAAACATTCGTGCCCGCGACAGGATCATATCCCTTAACACTGACACTCCTGCTGCCGGGCTCTATGATCAGAGGCGTATCTGATTTGACAATCAGAACACCAGCCTGCCTGGCGCGACGGTAGAGACGTTCAAGCCCGGTTGCCGATACCCGGATGTTTTTGCAGTATATCGTCACATGCACGGCAAAACGATCCGCAAGCAATTCCGCCACCGATAGCACCTGGGCTGATATCATCCGGTCCTGCTCTGCCGCAACGTCCATGACAAGTGCTACCCGGCTCATTGAACTTCTGGTGCGGATCATCGTCACTATGCCCGCAATGTCTACTATCCGGGGAGATTGATAGTGCTGCTCACGGTACCGTATCGGTTCAGCACTGGAACCCATGGCCAGAACCACGGCTCCGGTCTGCAGTGTTCTGCTGCCGTTCATCCCGGCCATGCGTACCGTGAAATCTCCCAGTTCACCTTCAACCGCTGTAAGTGTCATACCCGGTTCTATCGTTATCAATGTATTGGTCTGGGCCGTATTGACCAGTCGATCGACACAGCGGATTACTTCGTCACAGGCTTCCCCGGCAGTTTCACCTATATAGCCGAATCCTTCCGGCACAGCCGCGCCCTCACCGCCCGGAACCGTTCCCGAGGGAGTGATAGTAACCGGTATGCCCAGTTCCGCCAGCGTTACTGCCGTCTGTAATCCTGCTATGCCTGCTCCGATAACAATGACATTCTTCTGGATCTTTTTAAGAGTAACCGTTACCGGTTCTGTATGAGAGACACGATGTACCGCCGCGGTCAGCCGGGCCAGAGCTT
>CAZCLS010000407.1:0-4351 GCA_964499565.1 uncultured bacterium | reverse complement strand
GAGGACGATAACGAGAACCGTTCCGCTTAAGCTTCACTGACAACGAGCATTTCCTCTTTTCAGCAGCCCCAGGAGTCTACGACCCCGGGGCAAAAGACTCACACCCTTCACCGGCATTCATCCCCATCCAACCATGCCCCGGCTTCAGAGAAGCATGGGGCTACCCGCTGCATCAATGCTTCAGGACTCGAAGCAGCCCTGTCCAACCTGTCCGACCACTAAACCCTGAACCCTGAACCCTTACAACTCCATCAACCATCATCCATCTATGCATACGCCGCCGCTATATTAGGTGCTAGATAGTCGGCAAAGGCACTCTCCAGCGTATGGTTCGGTTTGTACCCCCAGTCCTTCCGGGCCGCACTGTCATCCACATCTTCCGGCCAGGTATCCACTATGCCCTGGCGCTGCAGATCGGGGACAAAGCGCGTATCTGCTTTGGAGAACGTCTCCCGTACCAGGCCGGCAATCTGATCGGCAGAGGGAGAAAACCCGCCGATGTTATATACCCGGCGCGTCAGAGACGCTTCCCCGGTCCCGGAAAGTTTTAACAGTGCTTCGATCGCTTCGGGCATGGTAATAAACGGTATCCGGGCATCCTCCCGCACGAAACAGTCATACGCCCGTCCCTGGGCGGCGGCATGGATCATTTCCGGCGCGTAATCACTCGTGCCTCCCGTCGGCATCGTAAAAGCCGAAATTACACCGGGAAAACGGATGCAGCGGAAATCAACCCCATAGGCCATGCCCTCATCGTGCCGGTCGAGCTGCTTGTAATGATAGGTATAGTATATTCCCAGATGCTCACATGCCAGTTTGTTGCAGCCGTACATGGTTGACGGCGTAAGATACCTGTCTTCGCTTATTTTCCCCGCGCGGTGTTTGGTTTCCAGATCCGGCATGCCATACACGGCGATCGAACTGGGAAACATGAATTTCACCCGGCGCCGCGAGGTGCGGGCCTGCTGCATGGAATGCCGCAGCAGCGCCATGGTACCCATAACATTCACTTCACAGGCTGTCTCCGGCGCCCGCTCGGCACTCGTGCTCAACAATGCCGCCAGATGATATACTTCGCTGATGTCGTAAGCCGCGAAAATATGGTCCAGCAGCTTTTTTTCAAGAATATCTCCGGCATAACTATTGGCGCAATACTGCTTGAGTTCGGCATCCAGATCGTGCAAATCTAATGCAACTATTTGGGCCGAATCCTGCTGATGCAGACTTTTGATCAATCCGTGCCCGAACTCGCCGTTGGCACCGGTTACAAGAATATACGACGGCGTTGTTTTGTGTGTTGTCATGTACTGAATTCCTGTTGGTAAATCAAGTATTCCCGCTGCATGTAATGTTTCGGAAAATTGATGCGATATTGTATCATTATTCTATGTGAATTGCAATAATTTCCACACACTAATCCCGTATGGAATGCCTATGACTGTCTGCCCCATAGGTGGCGCTTGTGAATCTCATTTCAGCCAATCGCATTCACCCCCGGGATAAACCCGGAGGGGTCTTATTCAAAAAACTTTATACCGGTATGCTGACTAAATCAACAAACGTGTACCCCTACACCTTACACCTTACACCTTAAACCCTTAATCCTCTTAATCCTCTTAATCCCATTATACTTCTGAATCCTGAACCCTGACAACTCCATCTACCATCACCTCCGCACCCATCTCCCAATAAACATCACTGCCAGCCATCCTACTGCGATCGCGCCCGGTTCCGGCAGAATCTGAAAACGTACCTGGTCGAACACGCTCGTGCGCTGGTTTCCGTTCAGATCCGTGGTGATAAATCTGAAGGCATACTCCTGAGCGCTGCCGAATTCTCCCGGCTTGAATTGTATACTTCCGTTCGATTCGTTGTTAGCTATAGTGTTCGTGACAACCTGCACAACAGTTTCCGGGCTGTCCGCCGCGACTATGGCCACTTCGGTTTGCATCAACTGCCTGCTGGCAGTCAGATTGTCCCAGAAATCTTTCCAATCAAAACTGAGCGTACTCTCCTCGCCCGGCATGAGCTGCGCCCCATCCGCCGGCGCCAGTATCGGCTGGTCGCCTCTGAACGGCGGTAGCGTGTCAGGTCCTTTCTGCAACAGATCCAAATCCAGAAACTGCAGCTCCTCGCTATCCAGATATCCCGACACACAGCTGGTATTGAGCGTCGCATGCGCGTCCCGCAGATGCTGCCGGATATCACTGAAGCTCTCTCCACTCCATGCCAAAAGCGGATGGTCTACCGCTATGTTCAGCATCTTCTGCTCACCCCCGACGGTGACATACTCCCCCGTAATCCCGAACTGCTGCACCAGGGCGGCATCTCCGTAGCGCGGGGTTCCATCGACTATTGTCAGTTTTACATCTTTGGGCCGGGCGTTAATCAACGCCATGTACGGGTCTGCTTCCGATCCGCCGATAATACAAAAACCCGCGTTATAGCCCCGGGCGATCGTTCCGTAGCGCTGCTCCAGTCCGCAGGCTTCAGCATTCACTACCGTTACCATCTCACACATCTCCCGCGGCGTATAGGCATTGTCAAACAGTGTCTGATTGAGATACCAGGCATACCCGAGCTCTTCCAGCATGTTATACGTCCCCGATGGCGTCCAGTCCGGTGATAATCCAACTTTTACCCCCGCCTGTTTTGCCAGCTTTATATTCAATGTCGATTCATATAACCGCATGTTCGACATCGGCGCCCACAATATCTTTGCCCCCGCCGCGGCTATCTTCGCCAGCTCGTTCGTCCCGTACGGCGTGCCGTGTATGATCGCCGTCGTCTCGTTCAGCATCCCCCAGTTGTACCAGGTGTTGAATTGCTCCAGAGATACCGCGTCGGGCCCTTCACTCAGATGAATTAATACCGCGTTTATCGCGCCCCCATCGATCATATCTTTCAGTTGCTGCCGCTCGCTTGCACTCAGCTCCCACGGGAATATGTCGCTGGCTATTCTGGATGGATGCTGCTCGATGTTGTACAGAATCACATCCGGATGCGCGTATTCCCGGCCACTGTAATTCCCCTGGATCGTTACACACCCCGCCATCAACTCAAGTACTTCCGCGTATTTCGATACCGTTGCTTTGGTGCTTTCATCCACACTGCCGTAGCCGGTTACCACCGACCGCTTGCTCTTCCAGTCGCTGTATTCCTGATCGCTCGCGCCCCATTCGTCCCGGTGCCCGAACGGAAAATTGTGAAACTGAAGCGTCCCGAATGAATTGTACGTCGGATGGTTGTGCGCATCAATCAGGCCCGGAAAGATTATTCCCTGCGTGTCTATCGTCAATGCCGTCGCCGGCGGTCCGCCGGTTACATTTATTATGTCGTCATCGAGTACATGCACATACCAGTTGCTCCGCGGCCCGTCCGGCGTCATCACCATGCCTTTCAAGGCGTACTCCAAAACCGGCCGGCCGATGAAATCATCGTCATCCCGCGGCTGCAGCTTGAAATTGCTGAATGAATACCACATGATTCCCCGGATCGCCCCCAACCCGTCGCCGGTGTGCCAGATGTACCGGTACGGACACACGTCATCCACCATGCATGTCCCTGTCGCATCCTGCACTTCCCATTCATATCCCGTTCCATTCAGATTTTCGTCACTGACGGTCACGCTGTTCAGTCGCATGAATACCGACTCATACTGTTCCTGTGACGCTTCCGCGCACGTCAGTACTGTCTCAGGCACACTGTTTGATCGGCTCAATACTTCATATCCAGTTATATCGACCAGTTCCGTTAATTCATAATATTCATCCACGGTTCCCGTTACCTCTACTTCATCCCCGATCTCGGGCCGGTGGTTGTAATCATATACTGCTATCGCACTCCATGGCCCTCCCCCCGGTGTTGTCAAAATATACGTGTTATTGATCGTTAACCGGTCACCCTGCTTCAATGCCATGGTGCAGATTCCCCGCACCGTTACTTCCATTCCCAGCCAGGGCGAATCGCCGCTCGCGTCCGCTGTGTACTGCACATTCGATATGCTCAGCACGCCATACGAGGTCATGCCGCTGAATTGTACCGCGTTTGTCGGCTCGGACGGATCATTGCTCACTACAGCAAATATCGCGCTGTGCACTGCTCCCGTCACAAATCCCGGAGCGTACACGATCGCTACGGTTGCCTGGCCGCCCCCCGGCCCGATTGTTCCCGGTGCCGGTCCGGTGCTGTACCTGTCCGTGCTGCCCGATACCGGGATTATGGCGCTTACTGTCAGATCGTTCGACTGCCCTGAATTGCTTATTGTCAGTGTCTGTGTGACAACACTGCCCGGAGCGACTATGCCGAAATCAAGCGCGGCGGGCATGCTGATGTTGGGGTCGTCTCCATT
>CAZCLS010000406.1:0-4353 GCA_964499565.1 uncultured bacterium | reverse complement strand
TCTATTGTGTACGACGCATATACCCACTCGCCTAGCGGCGCGTGAGCATCGTCCCGGATTTGCGTGCCGTCATGCAACTGCAGATAACACACGTTATTCTCCTTGTCAGCCTTTATGCCGATAACTAACAGGTAGGTGTGAAACTTGAATTCCAGTGTTTCTACATCCGTATTCGTCGCCAGATTAAACCAGCCGCTGATCTTTAACCGGTCGTATCCCGCCGCCGGGATGAGATGCCAATACAGGTTTACGCATTCCATGTACACACACTGGTCATCTCCATCCGGTGCCGTGTCGTCATCCAGCACACTGCCGAACCAGAGCGGATTCGACAGGTCTTCCTGCCAGCCATCCTGGCTCTGCAGCTCTGTGCCTTTTTCATAATACGGATCATCGTAATTGCACCGGTAGAGCACACTTCCCGATGCTATGCCGAAATTAACCGCCTGCTCCCCGGCGCTTCCCGCGTCTATCACGATCCGCGCCCGGTAGAAATCATCCGTCATGCCGGCCCGGTCGATTGTCACGTGTATAACATCACTGCTGACAACACTCCCACTCGTTTTTGAAAGCTGCATCCAGGCCGGCATATCCCAGGTGTTCACACTGTAATTATACTGGTCCGCCCCTTCATTGAATATCTTTACTTCCGCCTGATTCAGGCCTGGTCCCAGTGTTAGCGTATTCGGCACGACCGACAGCTTGCCATCTCCGGTGCGCGGTATCCGCTCAAATACGATGTCATCATACAGTACATTAGCGCTATACACATGCGACGCTCCAGCATACGCCGATATAAACATTTCACTGTCCGCCGGCGATGTCTGGTTCTCCGTGAATACATCCGAAAAATTTGTTGCCGTTCCGTTTAAACTCACTTCCAGCAGCTTGTGCACGCTGTAGTCTATCGTCATACTGAATTCTATCCACTGCCCGACCGGCGCCGTCATCCAGTCCAAAACCAGGTTGCCACCCTGCATCCGCTCTATCAACGGGTACAGCACATCTCCGTTGCGAACTAACTTTCCCACCGCTTTGCCTACTCCTATGTTCGCATCGGGTGCCGTGCCGTCGCTGTTGAATTTAAACCAGCACCTGATTTTTACTATGTCTCCGTCCGTCATGCTAAATGCGTGCCGGTACCCCCAGCCTCCCGCGCTCAACACAAACGCGCATTGCGTTCCGGCATGTGGCGTTAGATTGGTTACATCGATCAACCATTCGGTCGGGTCAGAACTCCACCACTCTTCCGTTTTTACCCAGTCGTATTGCCCGCTGAGCGTCCCGGTCAGATATAATGGCGGTTCAAAATCAGCCGAAAAAAGTATGTTACTCTCCACCTCCGCGCGAACATACCCGGTTATGGATACTAACGCCCATAGTAGTAACAATGTAACCTGTTTCATGATTGCCTCCCGCATACTGTTATTTTCAGAAAACATTACCGGATTCTTCATTACCTCTATTATTATATACCCTTAAATCCTGAATTTCCATAGTATGCCGGAACATTCAAATTATATGTTTTGTAACATTTTCCCTGTTACAATTGCCACACATATATAGTATAATAGTTCCCGGATTATTTAATCATTATATTACAATTACAATGCCTGATAAAAAACGTTTGTTCTTTTTCTGCTTTCCCGAGAATACCGGTCCTTCCCTCTATAACCTCTTTGCCGCCGGCGTCGATCGCTGGCAGATTGATCCGGTGATCGAACGTTCCAACTCAAATATCTGCGGCCTCGAACTGATGCTGGAAGGTAACGGGCACATGGTCCAGGATGGCGTCGAAACCGAGTTGATGCCGGGTGATCTGTTTATTCTTCATTTCGGCAGTAATCATTCGTACTGGCCCGGTTCGAGTAAAGGCTGGCGTAAACTCTGCCTCGTGTTCCGCCCGGAAGGGTTTATGCCCCAAATCCTCCAGCAACTCGAACTGCAGAATGTCATTAAAGTTCCTCTCTCCTCTGTCAGCCTGCCTTTTATCGTTAATATATACCGCACCATCCAGCACCTGCTCGATCTGAAATCTGAGGGCTATTATGAGGAAGTAACCGCACTGATAACAAAATTATTGATGATTATCTCGCGTGAAGCGAAAGGTGACAGGCGTAACGCTCCCGGCTCTTCCGTCCTCCTTAAAGCCCTGCGCTATGCCGAAACACACCTCGATCACCCTATCAGCGTAACCGACCTTGCTAACGCCGCGGGCTGCAGCCGGATGCATATTACCCGCCTCTTCCGTAAACATCTCGGTATCACCACCCGTGACTGGCTGATCCAGACTAAAATGCGCTACGCCCGCATGCTCCTGCGTATGACGAACCAGTCTATCGGCGAGGTCGGAGAAGCGGTCGGTTTTGTCGATCCCTACCAGTTCAGCGCCTCCTTTCGCCGCGCCGTCGGACTTTCCCCCTCTAAATACCGCAAACAATGCCGCGATCAATAGCATACCGATGGACATCGTGTTGTTCATAACCAAAC
The DNA here is from genome assembly GCA_964499565.1 of uncultured bacterium. GTDB lineage: Bacteria > Auribacterota > UBA3054 > UBA3054 > CAZCLS01 > CAZCLS01. The sequence goes on along the minus strand of CAZCLS010000406.1, from coordinate 1,863 downwards.
AACGTTCACTTTTCGATCACGAGGACGACAACGAGAACCGTTCCGCTTCAGCTTCACTGACAACGAACATTTCCCCTTGTAGTAGCCCCTGGGGGCTACGATCCCTGGGCAGAAATCGCATGCTCTTTGCTGGCATTCATCCGCATTCCATCTTGCCCCGGCTTCGGAGAAGCCTGGGGCTACTCGCGACCATCCACCCATAACCTCTGCACCTCATTATCCATCATCCATCAACCATCATCCATCATTCATCATCCACCACATGTTTCCCTCCCGCATCATTCCGTTTCACACCATAATGGACAAAATACCCCCGTTCACTATATACTATTTATCAACCATTAACCATTAACCATCAACCATCAACCATTCTCCCAACTGAACCCTGAACCCCGACAACTGACAACTCCCATGAAACGCCTCTCACGTTCCAATACCGTTCCCGACCACCAACGTTATAAAGTTCTCGAACCGGTCATGACCATAGACCCCGGTGAAACCATCATCGTTGAAACCATCAACCATATGACTCCCGTGGTCACGTCTGAAGCCGACCTTCATGCGCATGGCTCACCCGACTACCGCGAACGCGAAGAAACCGGGCCGATCTATGTCAATGGCGCTATACCCGGTGATATGCTGGCGGTCAGAATCGACCGGATCGATTTTGTCGGCTACCCCCATGCCCATGGCTGCGGTCCCCTGGCCGATCAGTACCACCAGCAGCCCATCCTTGTTCCTGTTGAAAATGGCATCTGCTCTATGCCCGGCGGCATCTCTGTTCCTGCAACGCCCATGATCGGTGACATCTATACCACTCCGTTAAAACCCGTCTCGTATGACCATGGCGGTAATATGGATTTCACCGAAGTCCGTCCGGGCAATACGCTTTATCTTCCGGTATTTCACAAAGGCGGCTTACTGGTTCTGGGCGATGTCCATGCCTTGCAGGGTGATGCTGAAATTTATGCCGAAGGAGCCGAAACTGCCGCGGATGTTACTGTTACCATCTCTGTTGATTCCCGTTTCCGCCATCCCCGCCCCCTGGTAGAAACACCCGATATGCTTTATACGGTCGCCTGCCGCGGTGCATTGTTTGACAGCATTCAACTCGCGACAGCCGATATGGTTGACTTGCTTGCCGGCATGTATGGCATGTCCAAAAACGATGCCTATATCCTGGCTTGCATGCGCGGCAACCTTCGTCTCGCTGGTTGCCTCTGCAGCAGAGCAGCTGCTGAAAAACACTGCATCGTCGCCCTGGGCATCCCCAAAAATCTGCAACGCAAAGGTGCAAAGAAGAAAAACTAACGCAAAGACGCAATGGCGCAAAGGCGTAAAAAAGAAATACAAAATAATCAGGCAACAAAATGATTTTTTGGGGGATTGTTTAATTGCACCACACAGCTTTAGACGCCATTGTCCCTTAGGTCCCTTGCCCGAGCGTGTATAAAGTGCTCCATCACAAAAACACACCACATTGCCATCCTCCATCCGGGCAGTCAGTGCTGCTTCCACGCCCGGGAAAACCACTCGGAATGCTCGCTTGTTTCAATCTCATTCACCTCCGGGATAAACCCGGAGGGGTCTTAGACCCCTGGTGGCTACCACAAGTCACGAAATATATTTGTCCGAAGTAGCAGACTGTATTCGCGTTAGGCCTCATCCGTCAATAGCCTGACAGGTCGAGACCGGCTCACGAGACACTATCACTCCATCATCCATCATCCATCATCCATCATCCATTAACCATTATCCATCATCCATTATCCATCTATCCCAGCCATATGTTGCAAACAAGAATAATGATGTTACCTGCTCCTATTCACAACCGAACCCGATTCTACTATACTATACACATCC
>CAZCLS010000405.1:0-4357 GCA_964499565.1 uncultured bacterium | reverse complement strand
TAGTTATGACGTTCACTCAAAAAAATTATTGTATTTTTTCTTTCCGGTCTCGAGCGGAAAGACCTTTTACATCTTTTTCCTTTTAAACCAGCCGAACAGCACCAATCCGATTGCCACAAACATCACGATCACTACCCAGTGATTGACATGCAGCAGTTCCGGTAGTGTTATAGTTCCATAATTGCCCCAGGTTAGTACAGTCCGTGCCAAAGCCGGATATGCTTCCGCGTATATCGCCGCGCCAATAAACATGCCCAGTATGCCCCATATCGCATGCACCCGACCTTCGCCAACCGCTCCAACGGATGTCCCCGGACAGTATCCCAGTACCGCCCACCCGCAGCCAAACAACAGCCCGCCGATTATTTGCGCGCCCAGCACTGTTCCTTTAATCTTGAGCTCTATCATTCCCAGGTCTTTCAGCAAATATATTCCCACCATCCCAACCAGGATTGCCGAGAACATGAACTTGATGATCGTCATGTCCCGCAGACATAAAAATCCTACCTGTTTTTCAAATCGCAGCACCCTGGCTTTCTGCAGCAGAAAGCCGAAGATAATGCCCGTTGCTATGCCAAGTATCAGTTCCATGGTCAGGCCCTCCCTTTGTACACGATTGACGCGGTTATCACCCCGCCTATCATGAAACAGATCAGTGCTATCAGTCCGCTTACCGCTAACTCCATCATCCCGCTTAACCCATGCCCGCTCGGACATCCGCCCGCCAGACGCGCACCAAACATAGCTACTATGCCGCCCGCCATTGCCCCGATCGCCCTGATCGTTTTACTTGTCCCAAACCTTTCCGACCAGATCGGCGGTACCTGCTCCAGTTTGAAACTTCCGTCTGTCATTGATGCCAGTAATGCCCCAACTAAGATTCCCACGACAAACAACATCTGCCAGTCTACTTTTACGCCTTCTTCGCCGTAATATTCATTGTCGGCTACATGCTTCGGCGCGACACTCTCCTCAAGTAATCCTACCGTCCTTACAAATGTGGTTGATGCTCCCAGATACTTCGGCTTGCCCAGCATCTGAGTCGTTACCAGGACCGACCCTACCGCCAGCAGCCCTGCAAGTGCTCCCGCCAGGTACGGGCTCCAGGGCCTCCCTCCTGCTTGTTGTTTCATACGTGCCTCCCAGTTCTGTTTCTGTTGTTATTCTAATCCCTCATGCTTCCCGCAAGGCTTGTATCATCTCTTTTAGCGCCGGTTCTTCTACCCGCCCGGCCGCTTCATCTATCGTCAGCAACTCCCGCGATCGCTGCCCCGCTTCTTCCCATACGTCCAATATAGTTACTATCTCCATCTTAAACATGCTTACCGTGCACGTGCCTCCCCATTTCTCATAACGGTAACTGCCTATCGGTTCGGTTTCGATGCTGCCGGTTATACCCGCTTCCTCCAGCGCTTCCTTACGCGCCGATTCCACAGGCGTAAGCCCTGGTTCTACAATTCCTTTCGGTACTATCCATCGTTTGCCCGATCGCGATGTTACCAGCATTACCTTGATCGCATCTTTCTCTTTTGTATATGGCACTACCCCTGATTGTATGTAATAGCATGCCGGTTTAGTCTTGTGCATTTCTCAGTTTTCAGTTGTTTGCGCTGCCGCAGATTATTACATTGCATATTTTCCTAGTATAGTAATTTCGCTTTTCTATGGCAACCAGCACGTCCCGCCCAAAACCCTGCTGTAAAAACTTCGCTTGCTTGAAACAAAGGTAGGGCAGTGCTTCCAGCCTGCCACCATGCCGGCATTCACCCCAGTCCCCCTCAAGGGAAAAACCCCCATGATCATCCATCCTGCACAACAAAAATACCGGCACAAAGGCCGGCAAAGAAACTCTATCTCAAAACGTTACATTTTTGTGGCCGCCGGAGATTTCGGCCTTGCCGAAAGAGCCGGTGGGTTGCGCTGCATGCTTATATCTCCATTCGCTTCACATTCCTCTTTCCTGTTGTTTTCTTTCTCCTTTTCCCCGGAATACACCAAGTATTACCACTATCATCCCGATTACCATCCCCGGCTCCGGTAACGTGTTGTGTGTCCCCGGTGTAGACTCCATCATCTCTTCCCAATTTCCCGTCGCGTCAGGATATATGCCGTATGATATGTCTGCTGACTGTACTCCGTATACAACCGAGTGGATCAATACCGTACCCCCCGCATCTGTATCATATAAACCGATTTCCTCTCCATCCCCGCTCAACTTGAACGGCACGTGATATTCTCCTTGCGAAACTTCGTCATCGGCCCATAATAGTAGAAAAGCCCCAGCCGGCAACATCACTTCCGGGAATTGCCACTTCGTCGGATTGCCCAGGTTGTCACTCAGGTACATGCCCGTCATTTCCACCGCGCTTGTTCCATAATTGTATAACTCTATCCAATCGTCATAATCCCCATTTCCATCGCTGATGGTCGAATCGTTTATTGCCATTAATTCATTGATCACCAGGCTGCGACTCTGTGCTGTGACTGTATACGTTTCTGATCCGGTTGCCGGTAATCTGACGTTCTTCCCGCCATCATCCCGGGCTATAATCCAGTACGAAACTTCCGTTCCTTCCACCTTGCCGGGCAAAAGTCCGGTATATACATTTTCCCCCATCAGCGAAAGCGGATGCACGCTGTCCACTTCATCAATTTTTGTGAAACACCAGGCAGAACTGATACTGCTGTCATCCGTTATTGTCACATATATATGCACCGACTCATCCGGACGCGGATTCACGGGCGATATCATTAAATCCTTCGCCACGGGCGCTATATTGCCCCCGCTTATGTTTGCCGTTCCCGGCGTTGCTTCCGACTGAATGCTCCAGAATACATTTCCGTCTGTTTCGCGCCCATAGGAACTATTCGCCGTTTGTTCGTCAAAATATATCCCGTCCACGATGCGAAGTCCGCCCGTGTCGTCCCTGGACAGATATATCCGCTCGCCATCCTTGTCCAAACTGAATTTCGCGATCAGAACGCCGCTGGTCGCTATTCCTTCCGCCGTTATCACCAGATAGTCATACGGCTCGATTAGTGTGTCTTCCGGAAATTGCCAGCACATTAAATTCGTTGAGTTGTCACTCAGATAATAATCGCTCAGGTCTATCTCTTCTTCACTGCCGTTATATAATTCTATCCAGTCCGGTGTTTCTCCCGACTCGCTGATATACGCCCCCGTGTTCCAGGCCATCAGTTCATTGATCCGCACAGGAGAATCCGCTCCCAAATTCTGCAGCTGTCCTAACAGATAATCGCGCCGGTCGGTCGGAAAATTTTCCAGGGCTACCGATGTGATACCGTCAACAAATATATGCTGCGTCAGATTCGCTTCGAACTGGCTGGTGCTGTATAATCGCTTCGGATCCGCATACACATACGGCCGCACAAAATCATGCAGCTCCCGGATCCTCGTGATCAGGTTCGTGGTTAAATACTGGTCCAGTAAATCCTTGTATAACGATATGTACAAACCCCCGTACGCCTCCGTTGCCAGCAGCTTTGTCGCCAGAGGACGGTGCGACGGGTCAGTAACATACGTGTAGGACAACGCTAACATCTGTGCCGCCGTTTTCCCAAATTGAAAATTCCCGAACGCTTCATTTACATCCCAGATTATATACGAAAACCGGTCATAACCAGGCTCGTTGTATAAATAGTAATTATGCCCGGTGCCCCAGTATGAATCCAAACTGGATAAAAAATTGTTTACCGCGTATGTCCGCAGAAAATTGTATGCATCCAGTCTCCTGTCCATCTGCGCCGGCAGTACTGCCGTTGCTGTCGTGTTTAACACTTTTATGAAATTGGTTAAATCTATCCACTCGCCCTGACCAATATCACTTTTTAATTCATATTTGTTTGTGTAGCTCCTGAAATCAGGCTGTAGCTCAAGCGTCCCGTTCGGGTCGCCCTTATACAGGTTGCCTTCGTCCGAACCGAATTGCTCTGTCAGCCACGGCTCTTCCACTTCTTCCACCTGAACATACAATCCCCAGTCCTCCCCGTTCAAATATAAATGCACAAAATTCGCCCGCGGTACCTTCCCCACTCGTGAAAACAACTCATATGCCAATACTTCCCTGATAAAGGTCGGGTCCTTGTAACAATTGTTGAAATTGACATGCTCCAGCCCGTATAGCCGCTGCCCCGCCTTGAATTCGTCAAACTCTAACTTGAACGGCTTCTTCTCACTGTTTACCCGCTGCGATGAATTGCCCTTGATCCGCATCCCGCATCCGGTCAGTGTTATGTCGTTCCACTGTACCGTACACTCCAGCGGCGTCTCCGTCTCAGCATTGTTCAACAACTCCTGCCAGAAATTCGCACTCTCAAATGTTATCCGGTATACATT
>CAZCLS010000404.1:0-4384 GCA_964499565.1 uncultured bacterium | reverse complement strand
TTTGACGAGGAGGAACAGGGCTTTGTAATATGCCCTGTTCCTTACTCTATTGGTTCTCATCCAAAAAGAATGTATCAAAATCAGGTAATTCATGTTTCCCCTGCCTATTTTAAAAAAACGACATCTTTACTATACTATCTGTTATTAAATAGAGGAAGCACCGGATTGATGAAGCGAATGCGCTGAGCACCGGGAATGATTATGTAATAGTTACTGGAAGAATTTTTATGCTTACACACAAAGAACCCCCGCTTATACAGGCCGAAGATGTCTGGAATCCTGAAACACGGGTACTGTCGTTCATGTATGGCAACCGGCCGCTGCTGGCGATCCATATCCCCGGCACGGAAGAACCGGCCTACCGGCATGACTCGGACGGCACACTGAACAGTATTCCCTTCATGCAGCAGATTTATGTGATGCTGAAAGAGGCCGTGACAGCCGAAGTAACAATTACCCTCAGCCCTGACGCGATAGCGATGCGTCCCAAGCGTGCTCCGAAGAACCACGCAATCCTGGGCTTGGTCGGCCGGCCTTTACCGGAAGGAGCGAATGGGGTGTATGATATTGCCGAGGATTACCTGCTGAGCTGGCATGGCCGGCCCTGGCGCTGGCTGTCGGAAGAGCTTGAAGCTGACGCGGACAGTAATCTTGTGGCACGCATGGAAGTTGAGCTGGGACCTTGGGCCTGGTTCGCGAATTTTAAACCGCATTATTACCGGATGCATCACGGGTATTGTTATCACGAACCGTGGAACTTCCGGCCGAAGTTGGAGCCGATCTCGGGCTGGTGCTCATGGGAAGCCCACCGCCGCAATGTCAACAAGGAGAATATCGGACTCGCGGCAAGATTCTGTGCCGAACATTTTCTGCCTTACGGGTTGAAATATCTGCAGCTCGATGATGGTTTTCAGAAAATGCCGCTGCCTGCTGAACCGGAGAAAGATATTCCGGCGGCCTGGCTGGAAATAGATACTGACAAATTTCCGGAAGGGCATCCGGGCATTATCAAGGGCATCAGCGACACGGGATTGGAACCGGGCATCTGGACCAGCGTATCGATTTATAATGATGAGTTCCCGAAATACCATCCTGATTGCCTGGTGCATGGCAAAGACGGCAAACCATTGCTGGGCGACTGGATCAAGTACCTGATCGATTGCTCACCGGAAACAGTAGAAGCGCAGGTAAAACCGTATTATCATAAACTGGCTGAAATGGGCTATACCTATTTCAAAACTGATGTAACCCGCCACCTGTTTTTCGATGGCTTTCACAAAGCGGTCGCCGAAGGGTCGATGACAAACCAGGAAGCGACCGACAAGTACCGCGCGTTTTTGCGCGCGGCGCGGGAAGCGATCGGCGATGATAAATTCTGGTTGCTGAGTTGGGGCGTTATGATGGAAGGAGCGGGATATGTTGATGCCTGCCGGATTTCAATGGATGCGTTGCCGACTTGGTCGGGTCTGCGCATGCAGATCATGGAGTCGGCCCGCTGGTGGCATACCCACCGGATCGTCTGGCAGAATGATCCTGACCACGTCTGCGTGCGTGCCGTTAAGGAATGGGTGCGCAGCGTGCTGTCAACCGTATCACTTACCGGCCAGTTGTTCATGCTCTCCGACGCGATTGAAGAGTATGATGATCCTGAACGGATTTATATGGTACAGCGGTGTCTGCCGCCGTTGACGACGGTGCCGGGAGAAACGGGACCGCTGGATGATGAATACACGGCATTTACGTGGACCAAGTTCCACGGTTTCGGCGTGCTTGATGACCCTCCCTACAGTGCCGAAGACATGGATGAAGAAGAAGCCCGCGCCATGGCGGGCTGGGCACCGACAATGGATGATGAGCATCCGATGGGATCGCTCTGGGCATTTCATTTGCGCAACGATTCCGGGCAATGGTGCGTTATGCTGCGAACCGCGGTGCTGCCGTTAAAGGAATCAACGGTTACCTGTGATCAATTAGGTTTGGAAATGGGTGAGTATGCCGCGTTTGATTTCTGGAAACAGGAATATCTGGGTACCTATACCGATTCCATTCTGTGTACCGAATTACCGCTGGGGCATTGCCAGGTGATCGCGTTACGTAAAGTAACAGGGGCGCCGCAATTTCTGTCGTCCAGCCGACATGTCAGCCAGGACGCAATCAGTGTTCTCAAGCAGGAAGTAACTGACACGTTACTGACATTGACGCTGAAAGGAATCCCTGATACGACTGAGACGTACTGGTTCCACGCGCCGAACGGCGAGAAACTGACGGTAGCTGATTCGGAAGGATTGACCGCCGAAGTGGGAGCGCTGCAGAAAGAGGCGGTGCCGGTGAAGGTAACGTTCAGCAATGAGCAAGCGGTATTGCGGTTAGGGATAGAGAAATAGCCTGGTGCTGGCATCCGGCTGAGGGTTTTTATCTGACGAGTAGGACACAATGGCTGGGGATGACGTCAGCCCTCCACATTGAGTAGGGCAGGTCTTCCAGCCTGCCACCACGTCTTCAAGCACCAGAATCCCAAAATCAACGCAATGACCAGGATGGACATGTGGAGGGACGTCGTCCCCGACGTCCATAACCGTGAACTCGATACTCGAAGTATCGCTACGAGAAGCCTGCAAGAAGAAATATAAAAAAATCTGCAAAATTTAATGTGGGAGGGCGGTTCCGATCCTGGTGTAATAGCATTGCATTACACGGGATGCAGTGCGCGACCTTCGTGCAAACTTGTCGTCCGGATGTAACCGGCCTCGCCAAGAGCGGCTACTGAAGCCTGAAATCAGCAGGAATCGCTGACCCTTTAACCGGCCTCAGCGAGACCGGCTACAGGTGTGGGTGCGGATTTGATGCTGTGTGAAGGAAAAAACAGCCTGAAGGCTGGACTCCAAACGTTTCATCCGAGCGTTGGAATACACGCTTCCGTCCTGTCAAAGGCCGGACAGATAAGTGTGGCTAAAAAATAATATGAAAACATAAAAATCAGAATAAGATAGATATAAAAGGAATTCAAGCACGATATTTGCATTTTTTTGTGTGTATGTTATAATGGATATCGAGTGTTATGAAAACGTGATGATAATATAATGAGGTAAACGGATGAGTGGGAAGAATTCCGACTCAAACTGTGTTCAATCACCGGCAGGCAAATTCATGCTGCATCTCCTGTTTTCAAGGAGAATGACATGAAACAGGTCGTAATAACTGTTTCATTGATTTTCCTGACCTGTTGCGCGATAGTGTCGCTCGCGGGCACGAATACTATAAACCAACCACTTCTATCAACCGCATCGAATCAACCGCATGCTATAACAACAGACCACCCGATTGACGTGAATTTATATGAATTCAACTATACTCTTGATTTTGCCCGGGAGATGGGATTCAGAAGAATAGTGGAATTGCTGGAGGAGGAAAACTATCCGGCGGCATTGCAGGCTTTGGAAGAAAAGACCAGAGCAGGGTTTTCGTGTAGAACGGAAGCGACCAATGGATACCAGTACGGTTTTTTCGCGGAAGCATTGAAAGGCATTTGCCTGGAAAAGATGGGTGAAGGGGTTAACGCGTATCGCTCATATCAGAATGCCAGGCATTATATTTTAAATAGTGAAGAAGATAAGAGTGTTAATCAGAATCTTCCCATCATTCATGAACTATACAATAGCATTGCCAGGTTTTATGATACGGCAGGGCGATTGTATGATGCGGAGAACTGGTATTATTATGTTTATGCCACCAGCCCGTCAAACCTGACACCGTACATAGTATCGTTAAAAGGGTTGTTACAGGTAAACATGGAATCGGGCAACTATACTATGGCAGAGAAATATAGCAATGAATTGTTAAAAAAACCGGATATGCTTGATGCAGCGACTATGGCGCATTGTATTGATCTGCTGTTTAACCGGGGCAATTATGAACAGGGAGTTATACAGCTACTGGATGGCATTCGAAAACATGGATTGCAGTATACAGCAATGGAAAATAATGACTGTTTACAAAGAGTAAGAAAATACTGGTTTCATTTTCACGAGTTTGATATAGTTGATTATTATGATTTGATTGACTCATGCATCAAAGACAATGAATTCAAGGGCAGAGAACAATTTGTTGCCATGCTGATAAACACGCGCAGCATGATAAAAACCTTGTATCCCGAATTGATTGTATATAATGAAAATGATGTAAGCAACATTGCTGCCCGCATAGCTCAGCGCAGTAATAGTATATACAGATGCATCGACAGTCAAGCGTACACTGAACGAGCACCACACAAAAAGAAGTCAGAACAGGTGCGGAATGCCTATAGCTATTCATATACAAATATGTTGATTAAAATGATGTTGGATACAATCCATACAGACAATCTTGAATCCGGGCGGATGTATGA
>CAZCLS010000403.1:0-4391 GCA_964499565.1 uncultured bacterium | reverse complement strand
CGCGATACGTCGCACCCGTCTTGCATGCGTCTATGCAGGCTGCGTCTTCACAATGATGGCAGCGCAGCGGAAACGGCCCCAGCTGACTGCTCTTAACCCGTACCAGCTGCCTCGGTCGCGGCTCCTCGAGGAGTGCCCCGTAGAGTGTTTGACTCTTTGAATGTCTGACCGCACAAGCCAGTTCACAGGTCCGGCATGACGTGCATTTCCGGATGTCACAATATATTCTGCGCATGCGCATTTCTCCTCGCTCCGCTCAGGCCGGAGCTGCTTGCTTTACCTTTTCAGACAACATCGGCCGCAGCTTTAACGCTGCCCGCTTCCTGTTCAGATGGTCTATCATTAAATGCGCCGCCTTGACCGGATCCGGCTCAAAGGCAAACATCGCCCCGTAATCCTTTTCCATCCCCTTCGTCAGGTATTCTGTCAGATTCCGGCTCCCTAATACCGGGTGCGGTGTCCCGAATACCGTGAATACACCTGACGCAACCACGTAAAATCCTATCGATATCGCTTTCTCGCTCATCCATTCCGGCGCCGCACCCGCTACCGGTATCTGGCTGATATCGTCGCCCAGCCCACCTTCCTTCACAACATTGCACAATGCTATCAATATCCGGCTGTTGTCAACACACGACCCCAGGTGCAAAACAGGCGGTATGCCCACCGTCTCGCAAATCTCCCGCAGTCCCGGTCCAGCGTACTCCATTCCTTCCGGCGCTAACAATCCCTCTTTCGCGCACCCGATCGCCGCACAACCGGTTTCAACGACAAGCACATCGTGTTTCAGAAGTTCTCTGGTCATCGCCAGGTGACTCTCGTCCTGACACATGTTGGGATTGTTGCAGCCCACCACCCCTGCCAATCCCCGGATGCGGCCTTCTATAATCGCGTTGTTCAGCGGCCGGTAGCTGGAACGGTATGTGCCGCCCAGAAAACGAAACGTGTTCTCCGCCGTGAATCCCGCGATTAATCCCGTGCTCTTTTCCGGTATCTGCACTGTCGCTTTCGCGCGGTTGGGAAAGTTGTTGATCGCCACTTTCAATATCTCTTTCGCCGTGTCCATCGCGTGCTTCTCATCCAGCTCGATATGCGTCACATCTCCCGGAAAACGACACTTGGCCGACGTGGTAACCAGCTTGGTATGAAAACATTTGGTGAGCTCCCCCAGCCCCGGCATGATGCACTGAACATCCACAACCATCGCATCCACCGCGCCGGTTAATATCGCCAGTTCCTGGTGCAGGAAATTACCCGCTACCGGTATGCCATGCCGCATCAGTATTTCATTCGCCGTGCAGCATATGCCGCCTAGTGTTATCCCCTTTGCACCCTTTTCCTCCGCCAGTTTAAGCAGCTCCGGATCCATCGATGCCGCTACGATCATCTCCGACAGCGTCGGTTCATGTCCATGTACTATTACGTTTACCTGGTCTTCTTTTAACATGCCCAGATTGACCGACGACCGGATCGGTTTCGGTGAACCGAAAAGTATGTCACTCAGGTCCGTGGCTATCATCGAGCCGCCCCAACCATCTGCCAGCGCCGCACGCACGCCGTGCCCGATCACACTCTTGTACTCATTATCAACTCCCATATGCGTGCAGTGCATCAACTGTACTATTTCCCGGTCGACGCCGCGGGGCACAACACCCATCCTGTTCCAGTTCTCGCGTTGCTTCTTCGGTGCCCGTTCCAGAAATCGTAACGCACCGTGCTGCTGGCCGAATTCGGAAAACGCCATTTCAGCCACCTCAGCCGCAATCGCATTGATCTCCTTGCCCTCCGTCTTAATGCCGTATTCCGCAGCCAACGTTAAAAGTTTTTCTGGGTCTTTGATCCGGTAATCACCCGTCTCGCCCCGGGCCGCCATCAACAGCGTGTGCGCCACATCCCGCCCGTGATCCGAATGCGCCGCGGACCCCGCCGCGATCATCCGGACCAGGTGCCGCGCGGCGATCGTGTCGGCATCTGCCCCGCATACTCCCGTCTGCGGACCATCGCCGAACGGGTCGATCCGGCAGGGCCCCATGTTGCATATGCGGCAGCATAATCCCAGCTGGCCAAAGCCGCACTGGGGCTGCATTGCCTCCCAACGGTCCCAGCTGGTTTGTATGCCCTTCTCTTCTGCTATAGCCAGTATCTGCTGTGCAACAGGATCTGCAGTGCGGGTCGTATTGTCTGACATATGCGTTTCTCCTCTGACTCCTTGGTCAGGCTACTCTATAACGGATTTCAGTATGTGTTTAATCTGTTTCCGGACTTCAGCATCGGATGGCGACGGTGGACAACCTTCACGCTCAGCCCGGCGTAACGCTTCGTCAAGCGGCAGAATACCGATGACCGGCAACGGCGCCATTGATGCAGTAATATATTCGGCATCCCCCCCATCCCGGCTTTTATTGCCTATCACCGCAATCTGTGTTATGCCAATATCAGCCGCCAGTGCTGCTATCCGTTTTGCGGTCTGGATGCCCTGCCTGCTCGGGTCGGTGACTATTAAAATCCGGTCGACCGCCTGCGCTGTTCCGCGGCCCAGATGTTCTACCCCTGCTTCCATGTCCATCAGTAATACATCCTGGTCACTTAACAACAGATGGGTCACCAGCGTTTTCAAAAACGCATTTTCCGGACAGTAACAGCCGCTGCCGCCCGTTTTAATAGCGCCCATCCGTAACAGACGAATGCCTCCGTGCTCTATCGCGAAGCGAGCCGGCAGGTCATCAACCTTTGGATTTAGTTTGAATAACAGACCGGTTCCGCCCGGTTTAACGCCGGTGCGCTCTTCGATCAATTCTGTCATTTGATTTATCGGTTCTACCGTATCAGGATTGGGAAATCCGAGGCATGCGGCGAGGGTTGCATTGGGATCCGCGTCAATAGCAAGAACACGATGACCGTTTTCAGTAAACGCCATCGCTAACAAGGAGGTGACCGTCGTTTTACCTACACCACCTTTTCCGGTTATGGCGAGTTTCATACTCATCCGTTACGGCATTGAGGTGATTGCAAAGGGTAATTTGCTTTTCCATTATATACTACTTTTAAATCGCATGTCAACCGCTTTTTGTTTTTATCCGTTCATGCGCATATCCTGTTGCGCTCGAGCTGCTCCAACAGAAGGTTGATGTTAAAGTGCTCTTTGAACATCTCCTGTATCAACCTGATTTTAAACGTTTCGTCAGATTGGGTCTTCACCATCATTGTATTGATTTTCGACGCAACAGTGTACGTATCCTCGTTACACAGCAGCACCGGTATATCCGTTTGCTTTAATACCGATAACACGTTTTTACTGAGTGGTATGCTCCCCGTTAATATGATTCCCGCAATTATTCTGCCCGTATTCTGCCGTGATGTCGATGTCAGTGAGATCGCTGTCAATACAAGGTCGTCCCGATCTCCCGGCGTAATTATCAGTGTCGCGTTGCCTATAAAATTTAACGCCTGGTGCGGCGTCATCGCTCCGATGATTATTTCCTGGATCACATTCGATACATTACATTCGCCATTGATTAACGTGACATCCAAAGCTTCGGTAATGTGCCGGATTGTCGGATGCATCAGATGCTGCTGCGTCGGCAAGACTCCCAGTAGCGATAATCCTGCCCGCCGTAACGCCCGGCTCATGTAATATTCTATCTCGTCCAGTTTGCCCGTGTCTACTTTGTTGATCAACACCCCCAGCAAGTGTACTCCGTTTTTTTCAAACAGGGCCTGGTTCAACATCACTTCGTCAAACGGCCGGCCGATCCCGCCGCACGTCACCAGTATCACCGGCGCGTTAAGCAACGCCGCGACCCGCGCGTTATTGTAGTCTATTATCGATCCTACTCCCGCATGTCCCGTTCCCTCTATCACAACAATATTTTTACCGGCCGCGACCCGGTTGAAACTGCCGCATATCGATTGTTTGATCATGTCCGGATTGGGATGCTCCGTGTAGCGCCGCGTGAATGTGCGGTCAACCGTGACCGGACTCATGTCCCGCAGTTCCGCATCACAGCCGAATACTTTCTGCATCAATACCGCGTCGGCATCAATCCGGTGATCATTGATTTCCACATAATGCTGCCCGATAGGTTTGATGAAACCTAAATGCTCAAACCGCTCTTTTAATAGAGAGGTCAGCCCGATACTGGTGGTGGTTTTGCCATCGTTCTGCCGGGTGGCGGCAATATAAATGCGAGGAACTGTTTGGTCGATACCGTTCATCATTGAACCTATCGCGTTGTGAAGCATTTGCCAGTATTGTACTCTATTTCTATTCCGCGCGTCAAATTCCTTCTCCGTCGGTTTTTTAAAAAAAGTGTTGACATTTGCATTTTAGTTCTGTTATACTGTTCGCAATCGCCTTGCTCGAAGACGAGGAATTATTCACAAGGGTTATT
>CAZCLS010000402.1:0-4392 GCA_964499565.1 uncultured bacterium | reverse complement strand
GTGCGGGCCAGGGCGCGGTAATACGCGGTCATCAGTTCTGTTGTAGCGGTATCATCGATGCTCCACAGCGTAACGGTCAGGCGGGGAGAACCGGCATACAGGAAGGCTTGAGCCAGGCCGGAGGCGCCCTGCATAATCTCGTCGCCGCGGGGCAGACCGGTCTGGCAGGCGGACAATGTAACCATATCAGCGTCAAGATTCAGCCCGCATATTTCCGACATTTTAAGCAGGCCGTCTTCGTCAGGATCGCCGTAGAGTGACAAAGCCAGGCAAGCTTCCGCCAGACCTTTTTTAGGTCCGGGGAGGATGCCATGCGTGGCGAAATGAACATAGCGGTATTGTTTCAGAATGCCGTTGCGGCTCAATTCCTTCAAAACGTGTTCACTGGCCCTGCCGGCGGTATAAATGTGGGAATCAGGCGCGTTGTCGTACATGATATCGGCGATCCGGTGAACTTCGTTAAAGGAACCGGGCAGAGGAGTCAGGGACAAGCCGGTGTCAGTATCCATGCGGATCATACGAGTGGCAGAATGACCGGAGGACGTGTCACGGGCATGCAGCACGCGCAAAGCTGCATCCGCGCCTGAATTTTGAGACAGAGATTGGTTGGCGGTATAGACCGGATCGCCGAACAGGATAACCGGTTTGCGATTATCGGCCACGGAGGGGTCGTGCTGCTGCTGCCGGATAGTTTTCAAGACTGACACGGAAGGAATATACGCCACGGGAACCGTTTTAAACAGATAATCCAATTGGTCAAAGGATAAGCCGTTGGTACTGGTTACTAATGTGTCGAACGGCAGCGTTTCCAATGATTCATGCGGAATAATGTATAGGGTCGCGAATGAAGAGATATTTGAAGGCGGTAGAAGCGGAGCAATCAGATTTGTGTAAAAATACAGGCCTTCACGTTTGATAATTTCGCACGGGCTGGTTGGCGAGGCAAGCGCCATGCGGAACAATGCCAGGCGCGTAAACAGTTCATCATACGCAACCGGCAAGGCGCAAAAACGGTACGTATCAGGACCGATGACACAGGCATACAGCTGAGAATCGCCTTCCCAGTAGCTGATCAGCAATTCGTTACTGACTAGCACATCCTGCTGCACCTGCCGCAGGGACAATGCCGTGGTTGCCCGCAGGGCATTATAGCGGGGATAACGTTGGCTGAATTCTTTTTCCAGCTCTTCGCACTGGATACGGGCGGCATCACATCGGCGGGCATAGTGAATACGTTGGTCCCGGGTACTTTTTGTTTGGGGCAGTAAGCGCAGCCGGTCCAGTTTTTCCCGCGCAGCCCTGAGGACAGCATAGGAATGGTCCCGGCGGATACGGTCTTTCTCGTTCAATCCGCCGCTGCTGCCTGCCGCGGACTCTTGCAGCTGGTCGAGGAAGAGGCGGGCACGGGAGCGTTCCATGGCAGTAAAAGCTAACGGCAGGTACATCCCGGCCTTCTCCGGCATCTCAGTCTGCAGCCGGGCCAGGCATGCCAGGAATCGTGAGCACGTTGCATATTGGAGATCTCTAAGCCGCCTGGCATAGGTTTCACCGCCGGTGAGCACGGTCACCTGTTCGAGCAGGTCGAAGGCCCGGGCATAATACGTGATTGCCTTTTCCGTGTTACCCAGGGCGGCATGCAATGCCGCCAGGTTGCTCAGCGTTTGAATACTATCCGGATGAGCCGGACCCAGCATTTCATTTCGGATTTCCAAAGCCTGCAGATAAAGCGGTTCCGCTTCTACCAGACGATTTTGGGCCTTGTAGAGAGTCGCGAGGTTGTTCAGTGATTCCGCCACAGCGGGATGATTGGTGCCATAGGCTGCGCACCGGATGCCCAGAGCCGCGCGGTACAAGGATTCTGCGTTGGCTTGCATACCGAGGGCGAAATACAGCACGGCGATATTATTCATAGATTCAGCAACAGCCGGATGAGTCCGGCCATAAGCCTTCGCGCGAATTTCAGCGGCCCGGGTATGATATCGCAGCGCCTCATGGTAGGCACCCCGGTTATAGTAGAGCGTTGCCAGGTTGCAGAGCGCTTCAGCGACACCGGGATCGTTGGTGCTGAAAGCCTGCTCGCGGATTGCAATTGCACGCAGATAGAGCGGTTCGGCGTCTTCATAGATTGCCTGCACATGTTTAAGAACCGCCAGGTTGTTTGCGATCGTGGCGCAATCAGGATGAGCAGGGCCAAAACACGATTCCAGCAGAGACAATGAACGCAGGTACAACGGTTCCACCTCGGCATATCGACCCTGGCGGCGGTACAGCACGGCCAGGTTGTTTAACGCGTAGGCAGTTGCGCAGGTATTGCTTCCCTGTGACTCACACAGGCGCACAGCCCGCAGAAAGACCGTTTCGGCATCGGTATAGCGGCCAAGCGCCAGGTACACTAAGCCGACATCCTGAAGCGCGCGAGTGGTTTCAGGATGATTGGAACCGTATTGCTGTTCGATGCTGTCAAGAATCCGGAGGCGGGTCCTGAGAATCTCGTCATACTGGTCGGCATACAGTGGATCGAGCAGCATGGCATTTTGTGACAGCGTGACATTGCTCATAGTGAGATCAAAAGCAATATCCCTGACATTCAGTGACCGCGTTGACAATGGCCAGTTTTCACGGGCAGTGCTAAAGGTCTGGTTGAAATCGAAATCAACCGGGGCGTCATTGAAGCACAGAGAAGCGAATTCAACGGTGGCGGTGCCGGGCCGAGGGGCAGCCGCGGGCGCGACGGAAGTCACGGCGAAGGCGGAGCAGCACAGGCAGATAGGAAGGATGAATGTTCTGAGTAATCGAGGGTTCATAAGGGACAAAAAGGACCTAAAGGACCTAAATTCTGTGCTTTCTGTGTATTCTGTGGTTAAAAACAATTTCGTGGTTCCGGCATCGGCTAATCGTTTTTATTCGCCGTTCCGGGATTCAGCCGCGGAAACGGTATTTGACAGAAGTACGGCCCGAAGTGAATTCAATAAAGGGCTGTCTTCGCCGAACCGGATCATTCGCACGGCAGACGCTTTATGCTCAGGTGAAGACACAGGTGATTGGTTGATATAACTGAATTCGTTACTGGGCATAAGGTCCATTGATTCAGTGACTGTTTCCGTTTCAGAATCTTGAGCGATAGCAGATTTTTCTTTTACTACTCGGCGGGCGCGGGAATCTGTAACGATACCGTCAGTCATATCATCATATCGATTGGCAGACAGGTCGTCCTGAGCTATAGCTGTGGATCGATCGGAAGAACTTTTGGTGCTATAGGCCCCGCGTGAAACACTCTTATCACGTGCTTCCGGTTGCATGCTACCGCCGGCTCCCATAGCTACTTCGGCCTGAACAGGCGGTGGAAACGCGCAGTCTAATATAATGCAAGTGCTTTTCACGGGTAGCACTTCTTCATAGCGGGTCAGGGTATCGAGCGGTATATTTTTTCCGGCTAATTTTGCAGTGGCGATACTGCCGTCCCAGGGCACGAAATATTCATGGTCGGGCGCCTCGGGATTGCGCCAGCCTTTCCCGGCCAAGTAGATAACAACAGTACCTTCCGGTCCGGCCGCGCGGCGCAGGTTCATAATAGCTGCATTGATAGCTTCGCGGGTAGCCTCTTCATTTTTAAGAGTAACAACCGATGTGAAATGCAAAGGTTGCAGTCTGCGTGCCGCGTCTTCCATAGTGCCGACTGCATCGCTCAAAGGAAATATGCCGGTTTCTTTGGGATTGTACGTGTCAATACCAACCAGTAACGCATAAAGGTTGGACTGAACAGGCACAGTCTGGTCGAGTGCAACAGAAGCACCTAAAACAGGTTCGGCGGCCGATTCAACCATGCCTTTATCAGCGGTGGCGGATAGTGTAATTTCATTCTTTGCCTGCGTGCCGGTCAGGCGCAGGCTTTCTTCATCCTGAACAATCGATACAGCTTTTTTAGCAGGTAAAACGGCAGCATCCTTTTCGTTGTAGCGGTCGAGAGCAATCTGCGATTTTCCGCCGGCAGTCGATTCCTCCATCTTTGCGCCACCTAATGCAACAGAACGTTCACGGGATGTGGCGGCAGCGGGTGTGCGAGTCGATTCCTCCGGACTGGTAATCGATGCAGCCATCAGGCTTTCTTTTGCTTCGGCCACCCGGCTGAAAGCAGCCGCGGATTCGTCAGAGGCACTTATCCTGGCAGCATAGGTCGCGGCTTCCGGTTGCTCCGCTTTCGCGGTGATAAATGCTTTTGGCGGCGGAACCTGGTCGCTCAAACGGGTATACAGGTATACCGAGCCGACAAACACGGCAACCAGGCAGGCCGCGTACCGGAGCATGACCGGCATCCAGCGCCGCCGGACTGGTATTAAACGGATCGGTTCATTGACATGTCCGCCCGGCTCTTCAACCAGTTCGGCGAACAGG
>CAZCLS010000401.1:0-4396 GCA_964499565.1 uncultured bacterium | reverse complement strand
ACTATACCGCTTTCGCCCGTTTCTATGCTTCCGGTAAACGGGTTGATAAAGAAAATGGGTCGGCCGACCGGATCGAAACCCTCTGCCGCCTCACCGGCGGGGAACTCTTTATTCCTCCTTCGACCGCGCTTGTACGCCGCGAATTGTGTGAGGCGGTGGGACGCTTCGATTCCGCGTTTGTGCCTAGTGACGACTGGGACTTTTTTCTGAAACTGGCTGAGAAGTATCCGCCGGGCTATCTGCCTGAAGCTCTTGTGCGCTTCCGTTCCCATGCCGGCTCGACCGGCAAGCAGCATAAACGCAAGATATTTGAAGCCCAGGCCCGGGTCCTCAGCCGGCATGAATCTGTTCTCTCGGGAATTATTCCGCGCGAAATTATCAGCCGGCGCCTGGCTAATGTTGAATGGCACATCGGTCGCGAATATCAACAGGAAGGTGAAACCGCGGAAGCCCGGAACCATTTCCGCCGCGCCATCAGCCTGCATCCCGGCCGGATCAAATTCATAGCCAGCTGGCTGAAAACGTTCCTTGGGTGAATATGTAGGGGCGGATCCCTGTGTCCGCCCGAGTGGAGTAATGCAAAGATCGGACATCGAAGTAGCCATCGTTTGTCACCAAACGGTGGGCTGCCTGTCAAACCTCCAACGCTGCAGAATGGATTTTGGAAAATGAAAAAAATGTATACGGATAATCGGCATGTAAGGGAGTACGGAGAGATTCACCCGCTTCGGAGCCGCGGGTGCTACTTTCTGACCACTGCCCGCGGCCCACGGAAAACAGTCGCCCGTGTGGAACCGGCCTACCACACTGTCGGCCCACGGCCACGGACATCGGACATCGGACATCGGACATCGGCTAACGGGAAGATGAAGTTGAGAGGTTGGGAAGTTGGGAGGCTACCCCCTCATACCCTGGAACAGGGGGAGTTTCTGCTCACAGCCCACGGCTCTCGGCCCACGGAACACAGTCGCCCGTGCGGAACCGGCCTCCCACACTGACGGCTCTCGGCCCACGGCCATTAACCATCAACCATTAACCACTGAACCCTGAAAACTAACCTCAACATCCTCATGACCCGGCTGCAGAATATCGGCGATACTCTGGCCTTTATTCCGGCGTTGCGGACTATGCGCCAGGCAGTGCCTGACGCTCATATTACCGTTTTGTGCAAACATGCCGGCGGCCGGGAAATATTGAATAACTGCCCGTATTATGACGATATGCTTACCGTCAACAGCCGCGGTATCAGGGAAAAGCTGCGCCTGCTGCGTGAATTCCGCAAACGGCATCTGGACTATTTTATCATATCACCCCAGGACCTGGGCCGCGCGCCCTGGGCCTTCTTTGGCGGCGCCCGCAAAATTGTCGGCTATCCCCGCTATTGCAATTACGGCCGCTGGCAGAAGGAGAAACTACCCGGGCTGCTCGATATTGCTCCTGTTCATGACACGACCAGGACAGAAACCGAGAACTGCCTGTTACTGGTTGAAGATGTTTTGGATGACCTGGGCCTGCCGCTCCCGGAAGACTACAGCCTGGAACTGGAATACTCCTGGTACAGCCAGGACGATATCACAATCGTCGACAGCGTGCTTGCTGAAAAGGGAATTCAACCGGGTCAGGCGTTTATTGTCTCCGCCCCGTTCTCGAAACGGCCGGCGAAGAATTGGCCCGCGGACCGGTTTTCCGAGCTCTTCACCCGCATGCACAATGAATGGGGACTATCGCTTGTTTTGACCGGCGGCCCGAACGAACAGTCGCCCATCGCTGAATTAGTCAAGGGACTGGGACCATGGTGCGTGTCGCTGGCGGGGGCTGTTTCCCTGGCTCAGTGCGCGGTAGTACTCAAGCGGGCAGCTATGTTTATCGGACCTGATTCCGGCCCGGCTTTCCTGGCAACCGCGGTCAGAACACCCGCGGTTGTTCTGTATGGCCCGGCGGATTATTACCGCTGGCATCCGCCCGTTAATCCGGTGCCAAGAATAGATATCTATCATCCCGTTCCGTGCGGTCCGTGCCGGCATCAGGAGTGTCCGCGGACTCCAACCTGCATGCACGCAATAACACTGGAAGAAGTCTGGGAAGCCTGTTGTGAAGTGCATTCGCGCTCGGGTTCACTCGAATCAGACCCGCGTTCGAATCAGAAATAGGGTATAATACCTGCATGAAACGAATATCAGAATCACCTGTTGAATGGATTAAAAGCAATCACCCGCTTACCGGCTGCGTTGCGGAAGCGTTCTGGCGCAATCCCGCCGCCTGGCTTGGGGAGCACGGACAGGCGTTGAAAACATCCGGCTATCAGCGCGAGACGTTAGCCGTAACTGTTGATGACAGCGGGCAGCAGCTGATCGTAAAATATTTTTCACTGCGGGGCTTCGCCGCCCGTTTGAAATGGAAATTAAAACAGACGGCTCCGCAAAAGGAATGGGAGCTGCTTACCTATCTGCATGAGCAGGGCATTGCGGTGCCCTGCCCGTTAGCGCTGGGCGTACAGCACAACGGCAGCGTTGTCAATGTCTGGTTGGTGTTGGAATACATTACCGGTGCGGTCACGTTTGATCAGATCAGGCCGGTGGCCTCGTTGGCAGATATGGCCGCCGCCGCGCGCGGGCTTGCGGACTGTATCGCCAAACTCCATTGTGCCGGCGTCTGGCATGGAGACCTGCATTCAGGCAATCTTCTGTTTCAACCGGATACGGGCAAATGGATTATGGCGGATTTTCAACATGCCCGTCGCGGTAATCCCCGCCGTACTGAATTAGTCAACGACCTGGTGCAGCTGCAGCATTGCCTGGGCAAAAAAGTTCCCCTCGGCGTGCGGATTGTGTTCCTCAGGGAATATATCAAAAGTTTTGCCCGCCTGACAAGCACCGAAGATGAAATGGCCGGAGATGAATGGCGCTTACTGTTTGGCGAGATTCGCGCCAAAAGCACCCGCTACGCAATTGCCCAGGCGCGCAAACGCCGCAATCGTTCTTTAACCGGTAACCGCGAATTTGCCCCGCTGCGCGACTGGCTTGGTTCGGATGCAGTGCCTCCACAGTTTGAAAATGGCTGGGTAGTCCGCTCCGTTTCACGCCAACTGATGCAGGATGTTATAGAACTTATCAGTGATGAAACGTGGTACCTGAACCCCCAAATCCGGCTTATTAAGAATACTGGTTCGGCCGCGGTCGGCGTTCTTACCCATCCCCAGGGTACCGTGTTTATCAAGCAGTTCCGCTATAAACCCAGACTTGCGGACCGGTTCAGACTGCTGCGGCACAGCTCGAAATCGCATACCGCCTGGCGCGCGTCATGGCAGTTGCGCCATTTGCATCTGCCCGTTCCGCAACCGCTGCTGGTGGCCTGGACGCCAACCGGGGGATTTTTAGTGCAGGAGTGCATTCCGGACATCATGTCCTGCGACAACGCCTTGCGCAGCCTCAGTGCGCAGGCCTTTCCACAACAACGCCGGAAACTGATTCACGCCATGGCGCGTGAAGTGTCGCGTATGCATGACCGGGCTGTGGCGCATAATGATCTTAAAGGCAGTAATCTGATTGTTTCGCGTGTTACCGCTCCTGATATGCGCGTCTATTTCATCGATGTTCATCCGGCTTCGTTTCACTCCTACCTGCCCTGGTCGGCCCGGGTAAAAGACCTGGCACGCTTATATGCCGCCTTGTATCCCTTCTGCTCCGCCGCTGAACGCCGTTACTTTCTGAGAATATATTTGAAGTATCAAACCGAGCCGGTCGATATCCGCCAGCTTATCATGGATGTCCGCGAACGGGCCGAAGAAAAAATTCTGCAGAAACACGGCATCCGACTCTCATCATAATAACCCGGGATTCAATGGCCACCGCCTCTACAAAACCCTGGAAACGTAAACATCGCACCACTCTGGTCGAATCGGAATGGATTCGTCATCATCTCGATACCCTTGAACTCCCCAGCGGTAAAACGATCGATTTTCACGCGCTTGAATATCCTATGTTAGTAGCCGGAATTGTGCCGGTTGGGGATGACGGACGGATTCTGCTGACGAAACAATTCCGCTACATGGCTGACCGTTACAGCTGGGAAATTCCAGCCGGCAATGTTGATAAAGGAGAAAACCTGGTTGACGGCGCTCGGCGAGAGTTGATCGAAGAAACCGGGTATGATGCCGGATCACTCGAGCCGCTGTACGAATTCTTTCCCCAGATCGGACGCAGCGACCATTACTTTACCGTATTCGTCGCCCGCGAATTGAAAAAAATATCTGAAGAGATCGACACGGATGAAGTCGCCGAGTTGCGCTGGTTCAGCATTGAGGAAATTCTGGACGCAATCAGAAACAACGAATTGTGTGACGGATTTACGGCTATAGCTGTAATGGCATACAATCTGCGGAAGAAGTGAACGTGTG
>CAZCLS010000400.1:0-4397 GCA_964499565.1 uncultured bacterium | reverse complement strand
CCCAGTGCGCTGAACATTGCGCGCGCTACATCGTTCCAGCTGTGTGCTTTTCCCGTCCCGATATTATAGATGCCGCCCACTTTTGGATGCGTGTAAAACCAGGCCATGACATTCACCACGTCCTTGATATACACAAAATCCCGCTGCTGTCCGCCATCAGCATAATCGGGCCGGTCTGATTTGAACAACCGGATGATTCCTTCGTCGCGCGCGGTTGGAAACGCCTTGTTTATCATGCTGCGCATCTCACCCTTGTGATATTCATTCGGTCCAAACACGTTGAAGTATTTGAACCCCGTCACCTGTTTCCAGCGTTCATTCCTGAGTATCCACATGTCGAACAGCTGCTTCGAAAATCCATACATGTTTAATGGCCGCAATGACGGCGTGGCGGCGTCATTATCACTATATCCATGACTGCCGTCTCCATACGTCGCCGCGCTGCTGGCATACCATAATTTCTTCTTGTTCTGCAAACACCAGCTGGCTAACGCCATGCTGTAATGCACATTGTTCTGCATCAGGTAGTCGGCATCCATTTCCGTTGTCGCGCTGCAGGCCCCCAGATGTATGATTGATTCCACCAGCGTGTTGAGCTTTCCCGTTCCCAGTTGCATCAGAAAATCATTCTTGTGCATATACGTGTTGAATTTTTTACCCAGCAGGTTTTTCCACTTTTCATGCGTCCCAAGCTGATCGACTACCATGATGTCGTCCATTCCCAGCTCATTCAGCCTGGCTATGAAACAACTGCCGATAAATCCAGCGCCGCCGGTTACTACTATCATATATCACTCCTCCTTCTGTCCGGTCGCGCCGTCGCGCCGATCGCGCAGGAATGCCGAACTATAATGAATTACTGTCGTTATCGCGTATATCAGAATAATGCTGAAAAAAAGAACCCGTTTGGAAACATATGCCTGTCCCTCATGCCTTAAGGCGTAGTACCAGCAGGCTAACAACCCCATGCCGAACAGCACCGCACTGTTCAACAGGTTCAGCGCCGGTATCTTCGCCCGCTCAATCCGGTCCGGACTCGCGACAAATCCGCCGGCCCATAGCATAACAACATATACCATCGCTAACATGCATCCCATGTCGCGATACCGCGCGAATACCCAGTGCGGTTGAGTCGGATCCTGCATCGGACTCGCCAACACAAAAGCCCGCGCTGCCAGAACCGCTGTGATAACCGCTATCACATCCAGAATCAGAATAGCACTATCCCTTACACAAAACCGTTTATTCTGCTCCGGGACGCCAACGCTGTCTGTCATAACATTCATAGATTTTCAAACCAATTCATCACTTTCATCAACAGATACATCATCGGCGCCGCAAATACCAAGCTGTCTATAACATCCAACACTCCGCCCATGCCGGGGATATACCCGCCTGAATCCTTGACATTGCCATCCCGTTTGAAAATCGATTCCGCCAAATCCCCGAATTGCCCCAGCACACTCAGTACAAATGCTACGAACCCGGCTAAAACCATAATGAACCAGGTCCCGCTTCCAGGCAGCAGCTGGCCCGCCATTAAACGGAATGAATCCTTGACCGACGGCATATACACTGCCAGCAGTGATCCCAGCAGTATCGCGAACAATGTCCCGCCGATACATCCTTCAATTGTTTTCTTAGGACTGATTTTGGGCGCTAATTTATGCCGGCCAAGCCAGGTGCCGACAAAATATGCCGCGATATCCGTGCCTTTGACTACCGCTATGAAAAATAAACAGAAGTAGCGCCCGTCCATCTGTTCCGCTCCGCGCCACAGTATTATCCGCATAACAAACGACAATAGCCAGGTTATATAAAAGAACCCCGCCAGGGTCGCGGCCAGTGTGCTGAGCGCCGTTGTGATATTCTGGCGCGCGGTTATGACCATTGCAGCCGTCAAAATCGCGAAATAGATCGGCATGAGCGCCAGATCTTCTATCTGCAGTACTTTGTACAGCGAAACAAAATAAATAATGTATATGTATAATATCGAGAATCCCACTCCCCATGTGCGTAACGGCGTGTAGCCTTTCCTCTGCATCAAATAGTAAAATTCAAGCAGGGCAATTGATGAGATTCCCGCTACCACGAGCGGGATAAATATATTTGTCCATCCCTGTGAATACCTGACGACAACGACCAGGAGCAGGATAAAAAAAGAGCCGCTGACCAATCGATATTTTAACATTATTTCACATCTCCAAAACGCCGTGATCGGTGTTGATAATTTTCTATCGCGTCATAAAAGTCCGTTTCCCTGAAATCAGGCCATAATACCGGGCTGATATATAGCTCACTGTAGCATAGCTGCCAAAGCAGAAAATTGCTGATGCGCTGCTCCCCGCTCGTGCGAATCATCAGGTCCGGATCAGGTATGTCCGGCGCGTACAGATGAGCTCGTATCATTTCTTCATCAATCTGCTCAGGAGCCACAACGCCCGCTTGTATCTTGCCCGCTATAGCCCGCATCGCGTCAAGCAATTCCGTGCGCCCTCCATAACTTAAGGCCAGGATCAACTCCTGCTGCGTATTGCCTGCTGTGGCTTCAATACCCTCCTGCAACGCCGCACGCACATTCCGCGGTAAATCGTCCAGGCGTCCGATCGCCCGCAGCTTGATGTTGTTTTCAATCAATTCCTCCCTGTTGGCCCTCAGGAACTTTTCCAGCAGCCCCATCAGCCCCTCCACTTCGGCCTCCGGCCGCTTCCAGTTTTCCGTCGAAAACGCGTACAAGGTCAGATACCGGATACCCGTGTTGGCACAGGCCCGCAATACCGCCCGCACCGATTCGGCACCGGCTTCATGCCCTTGCACGCGCGTTTTGAGTCTGTTCTTTCGCGCCCAGCGCCCGTTGCCGTCCATGATGACCGCAACGTGAACCGGTACCGGTTTGCTCCGGTCTATATCCTGCAATTCAGCCATCTGCTCCCGTTCGGTTATTTTCCTGATTACAGCTTTACATTATGCGCTTCAAATACTCCCGCAACCGTGCGGATTTCCCGCAACATTGCTGCCGGCATCTCCTGGTCGATACTGAAAACCGCCACGTTCGTCTCTCCCGGCGTTAACCGGTCACACGTCATTCGGTTGATATTGATGCCGACGTTTCCCAGCAATGTGCCGATCTTGCCGATAATTCCCGGCGCGTCGCGATGCTCGACAAAGAATAAGTACCCTTCCGGAACCGCATCGACATGAAAGCCTTTTATCCGTACAATGCGCGGATGCTGAAGGTTCTCGCCGAAAATTGTCGCTCCTAACGAAACCGGTTTCTCGCCTTGCCGTGCCGCTTCTATCTGTATGTAATTCGTGTAATTCCGGCTGTGAGTCGTCTTGATTTCGCTTACGGTTAATCCGCGCTCTTCCGCTATCAGCCGCGCGTTTACCTGGTTCACTCCCTCAACATTATACGACAATGCTCCGCACAGGATCGCGTTGGTTATCGGGGCTACGTCGCTCTTGCCCAGGTAGCCTTCATACCGTATCTGCATCCCGGCCAGATTGCCATAAGCCAGTTGAGCCAGTATGCTTCCCAGTCGGCTGCCCAGTTCGATGAACGGCAGCAGTTCCTTGATCTGTTCCTTGGCCATCGCCGATACGTTGACCGCGTTGACGATCGTCCCGTCCAACAGGTAGGCTATCATTTCCTTCGCGACTTCTACTCCCACTTTCGACTGCGCTTCGTCCGTGGATGCCGCTATGTGCGGTGTCAGTATTATTTGCGGATAGTTCCGCAGCCGGACGTTTTCATTCGGTTCCTTCGGAAAGACATCCAGGGCGGCTCCACCGATTTTTCCCGTCTCAATCGCGTCGCACAGGTCTTCCTCGTTGATGATTCCTCCCCGTGCGCAGTTGATCAGCCGCACACCGTCTTTCATCCGCGCTATTGTTTCCGCCCGGATTAAATTGCGGGTTTCATTGTTAACCGGTGTGTGCAACGTAATAAAATCACTCTCCGCGAATAGTTCGTCAAGGGATACGGGCGTCACATTTTCTCCCCGCACCCGATCCTCTGATACCATCGGATCATATGCTAACACGCGCATTCCCGCCGCCAGACATACCCGCGCCACATACCGCCCGATCCGCCCGAATCCTATGATCCCGATCGTTTTTCCGAATAATTCCACTCCCTTTAATTTCTTCTTTTCCCACACGCCCTGCTTCATCAGCGCGTCCGCCTCCGGTACCCGGCGCGCCAGCGAAAAAAGCATGGTCAGCGTGTGCTCAGCCGTCGATACCGTATTCGCTTCCGGCGTGTTCATCACCACTATGCCGCGCCGGCTGGCAGCTTTGATGTCGACATTGTCTACACCTACTCCCGCGCGCCCGATCGCTTTCAGCTTCTTTCCGGCAGCTAATACTTCTTCAGTCACCGTCGTCGCGCTCCGCAC
>CAZCLS010000399.1:0-4398 GCA_964499565.1 uncultured bacterium | reverse complement strand
TTCCCCCACTAGCACCTGAAGCTAGCGTGTCTGCCAATTCCACCACTTCGGCAAATTTTGAATACTGACAGTATTCTATGAAATAGCGCTCAAGATGTCAAGAGGTAATGATAAGTAATGGTTCATGGCTTTCTTGCAATTATCACATGTTTATAATACTATAGTTGCAGAGGAACGCAGTTTTCTATTAATAATGGAAGGCAATGTTCATGAAACGGTCAACCTATTCTTTATCACTAATCTAAATCAGGATCAATCACCGAAACTATATAATATAAAACATAGCTGGAGGAACAATATGAAACCCAGTACAACAGTTCTGGAAATATGTCTTTTCATGACAATAGTTACGTGTGCGGCTTTGGCCAACAATATAGCAATCACTAATCTGTCCATTAAAAATGTTAATGCCACGACCGCTGATATCGAGTTTGATTTGAGCTGGTCGAATTCATTCAGATGGATGGAGTCAGTTATTGGCAACTCCATTACTAACTATGACGCGGCCTGGGTATTTGTAAAATACCGGGTGGGTCCTCTGGGCAACTGGCAGCACGCGTTATTATCATCAAGCGGGCATACGGCATCGCCGGGCTCGGTGATTGAAATCCATTCTAATGGCAGCGGGACTAATGCAGGCGCCATGGTATACCGCTCGGATACAGGGACGGGAGGCATTGAGTGTGAAAACATGATACTCAGATGGGACATGGCTAAGAACGGCCTTGCGAGAACAAATTATGTGGATATCAGCGTTCATGCGATTGAAATGGTCAAAATACCTGAATGCAATTATGGTCTCGGATCCGGCGGGTCGGAATCTTCTCACTTCTACAAATATCCCGACCAGCTGCAATATTACCTTGTAACGAATGCAGGAGTGATAAACGTTGGCCAGAACACCGGTGATTTGTATTACAGCGGCGCGGGTGACTCACTCGGCCCCATTCCGGCTGCGTATCCTAATGGGTTTTCATATTTTTATTGCATGAAGTATGAAATTACGCAAGGGCAATACGCGGATTTTCTCAATCATCTGCCTGGGGGGCATGCCTTGGCGCGGTTTCCTAATGCGTATGGGAGTTTTCGGAATACAATAAAAGACACTGTTGGCGTGTATTCCGCCGATACGCCGGACAGGGCGTGTAATTATCTCATGTGGAACGATGTTTCCGCGTATCTCGACTGGGCCGCATTACGCCCGATGACCGAACTGGAATACGAGAAAGTTTGCCGAGGACCGGCACCGCCGTATCCGAATGAATATGCCTGGGGAGATACATATATCAGGCACATTGACAGCTATGAAGGCATAGACGGCAGCGGCAGTGAAACTGCGTTTCCCACAAACGCCAACTGCCATTATTTTTATGAGCGGTTTGGGAATGGCGCATTATTCGGTCCGACCCGGGTGGGAATATTTGCCCGGACAGGCACCACGCGGCGCGAGGCTGGGGCGGGATATTACGGCGTTATGGAGTTAACCGGAAATGTTGAGGAACAAGTTGTTGGCATCGGTAACAGCGCGGGGAGAGGGTTCCAGGCGGTACATGGTGATGGCTTCGTCCAAACAGCTCCGCCGACCTGGCCGACTACAACGGGAACGGGACAGCGTGGCGGGACATATTGTGATCATTATTATACTATTATAGACTATCGGCTTCGAACATCAGATCGTGCTGTCGCCAATTCACCGTCACCATCAAGAAGTTTTCAAGTTGGAGGACGCGGGGTACGTTCCGCTCAATAGTATTTCATAGAAAAATGAAGTGTTATCATTATATTTGACAACATGAAAGAACGCAAAACAGCAGCTCGTTTTAGTGCATTATTTCTTGTAGTGTACATGACAGCTCTGTTCTGCAGCGGAAACAGCAACCGGTTTTACGGCGGCTCATTTGACGGATATGCAACGCGTTCTTTCTTGCAGGCAGATCCCGGGGATGTACGTGAAACCAACAGCTGTTACAGTGGCGGGGCTCATGATGGGTATACACAAAAGTATTTTCTACAATCTGATGCCGGTGATACTGTTGTAACCAACAGCTGTTACAGCGGCGGGGCATATGACGGGTACGCGCAGCGTTATTATCTGCAATCTGATGCTGGTGATACCGTTGTAACCAACAGCTGCTATAGCGGCGGGGCATATGACGGTTCCGCCCAGCGTTATTTTCTGCAATCTGATGCCGGTGATACCGTTGTAACCAACAGCTGTTACAGCGGCGGGGCATTTGATGGCTACGCGCAGCGTTATTTTCTGCAATCTGATGCCGGAGACACCGTTGCATCCAACTATTGTTACAGCGGCGGTTCGCATGACGGGTACACATACCGACGATTTATTCAATCCGATGCCGGAGACACGGTTGTATCCAACTACTGCTACAGCGGCGGGGCATTTGACGGATACAGCATGGACTATTATCAATATCCGGTACCATTTGTTGAGATAACAAACGCGCCTGTGTATCGTTTGTATTCTCAGACAACGGCCTGGATATACGGTACGAACAACACTAATATTTCCGGACAACTCGGTTGGATCAACAGCAGGTATCCCGGAGTTACCAACTGGTTTGACCAGGGCTTTTTTGTTGAAATCAGCGGGCTGGCTGAGGGCAGCAATACCATCACGGTTCTGGCTCCGAATATTCTAGGGATATTCGCCCGCGACTCGGTAACCATCTACCGGGAAACGTTTGGCGATGTTCATCCATTTATCGATATTACCAATGCCCCGCCAGTCATTCCGTTTACACACACAACAGCAGAAATCAGCGGTACGAACCTCAATATCGCCGGGCAGCTCGGTTGGGTGAATGACCGGCATGTTGAAGCAACCAATTGGTTTGTTGCCGGCTTTGCCACGACTATAAATAATCTCGAATACGGCGACAATATAATCACTGTATTCGGCACGAATATTTACCATCACACGACCAATGATACAGCGGTCATTCATCGTGAAACGTTCGCCGAGGTGCATCCGTTCATAGATATAACCAATGCACCGCCGGTGATTCCATACCCGATGACGAAAGCTGAGATCAGCGGTACAAATCTCAACGTCGCCGGGCAGCTCGGATGGGTGAATAACCAGCATTCTGATACAACCAACTGGTTTGTCGCCGGCTTTGTCACAACGATAAACAATCTTGAGTATGGCAATAATCAAATCACCGTTCTCGGAACAAACAGGTACGGACACGCGACCAACGACACGATTGCCATTCATCGCGAAACATTCGCTGAAGTCCATCCGTTTATCGATATCACCAATGCGCCGGAGGTAGTGGCGTACCCGCTGACAACGGCTGAGATCAGCGGCACGAATCTCAATATCGCCGGGCAGCTCGGTTGGGTAAATAACCAGCATACTGAAACAACCAACTGGTTTGATAGCGGCTTTGCCGCGACGATAAACAATCTTGAATATGACAATAACCTGATCACTGTTTTTGGTACAAACCAGTATGGACTTGTGACCAATGACACGATTACTATTCATCGCGAAACATTTGCCGAGGTGCATCCGTTTATCGATATCACCAATGCGCCGGCGGTAATGGCGTACCCTATGACGACAGCAGAGATCAGCGGAACGAATCTCAACATCGCCGGGCAGCTCGGATGGGTGAACAAGCAGCATTCTGACACAACCAACTGGTTTGACCAGGGTTTTTCCACTATAGTAGACAACCTGGTAACCGGAGAAAATTTTATTACGGTATTCGGCACAAACCAGTATTCACTTTCGACAAATGCGGTCGTAACTATCCGGCGCAAGACAATATATGAATCACAGCCGCAGATCGCAACGAATGCGTTAATATTCCCGTCCGCTCACAGCGAACTGTATGCGGGTGACGTGACAAATATAATCTGGTTAGTGGATGGAATAACCGATGATATTGACGGCACGAATGTAACTATCACAAAAATCACATTTCAAATCAAGGGTGCATCAAACGATACAGGGGTAGTAACAAATGATATATCCAATATTCTGGGACAGACAGGGTGGCTCGTACCTGAAATGCTTTCCGACAGCGGTTCGAATTATGTAATAACGTTTGAAGTTGTTGACAGTTCGGCGTTAACGAACAGCATGATATTTATGTACAATGAGTTTACCATTGTACCGGAACCGAGAATTATTTTCCTTATGCTGATTTCTGCATTCAGTCTCTCTTTTTTTAAACAGCAATAACAATAACAATAACCAACGCTTGACTCATTCTCGGAGACGATAACATTCGCACTGTCAGTATGTTGCAAAAAAGAGAAGGAATCAAGAAATGAACGTGTTGGTCGTGCAATATTCGCAAAGCAAACCGGCATATATCCTTGACAAGAAACGGGGAATCGTATATTATTCTTTTTTGCACACTGGAA
>CAZCLS010000398.1:0-4407 GCA_964499565.1 uncultured bacterium | reverse complement strand
TTCCCGCCAAAACCGGCGGAGAGCTCAGCATGAATTATTCTTTTGATATTGCCAATACCGGTATCAGCGACCTGTTTTCCGATTCTTCCCGGCTTATTCAGAATATGAGCGGTCAAGGGGATATTTCCCTCTCAAATTGTTACCTCGGGTATTTCGCCTCCGACCGCTGGCAGATGTCTCAGAAAATTCCCACCCTGCTTAAAAATTATCTGAGTTTATCGGCCAACCTTACCGGCGCCGGTTCCTCTATGCCCTTGATTAAGGAATTGATGAAGGAAATCAACCTTAAAATGCCGCGCGAAATTACTACCAGCCTCGAATTGAAAAACGGTTCATTCAATACCAGGGAAATATATGCCCGGACTCCTTTGGGTACACTGCATGGCAAAGGCAGCTGCGCCGC
Organism: uncultured bacterium; assembly: GCA_964499565.1. Classification (GTDB taxonomy): domain Bacteria; phylum Auribacterota; class UBA3054; order UBA3054; family CAZCLS01; genus CAZCLS01. The sequence goes on along the minus strand of CAZCLS010000398.1, from coordinate 4,004 downwards.
AGAAGGCGACCTGGATTACACGATGAAACTGACTCTGGCCGAACCGTTGAAGGAAAAGTATGGCGATAATCCCTTGCTGGAATTCTTTACCAATAATGACCAGATTCTCTTTCCCATGAAATTGACCGGTACGCTTTCCCATCCCAAAGTCGATCTGGACCTTACCGATGATCAGCGCGCCGAGTTCGAGGAACGCGCCATAGAAGTTATTACCGAATTTGTCCAGCGTAAACTTGCCCGTGAACGCGGTGAAGAAGGCAGCCGGATTGATACGCATCAACTCGAAAAAACAATTCGCAGTTTAATCAGAAAACTCTTTTAACATGTATAGTCATATTCGAAACTTTTGTATTATCGCTCATATAGACCACGGCAAATCGACTCTGGCCGACCGCTTTCTCGAAATTACGCATGCTGTCGCCGCTCGTGATATGGTCGCCCAGACATTAGACGGCATGGACCTGGAACGCGAGCGCGGCATCACGATCAAATCGCACCCAGTCCGGCTCAATTATTCCGCGGCTGACGGTAATATATACCTGCTTAACCTGATTGACACACCCGGCCATGTGGATTTCTCGTATGAAGTTTCCCGCAGTCTGGCTGCCTGCGAAGGCGCTATCCTTTTGGTCGATGCCGGCCAGGGCGTCCAGGCCCAGACTGTCGCGAATGTCCACCTGGCTCTCGAACATAATCTGACGGTCATTCCCGTCCTGAATAAAATCGACCTGCCTGTCGCCGATATTGAATCCTGTACCGAACAGATCGTCGAACTGCTGCATTGCGACCCGGATTCTATCCTGCACGTCAGCGGTAAAACCGGTCAGGGCGTCCACGAACTGATGGAAGCCGTCGTGCGCCTGATCCCTTCGCCTGAACCTCCCGTGGATGCTACTCTGCGCTGGCTGATTTTTGATTCCCAGTATGATCAGTACCGCGGCGTTATTGTGTATGGCCGCGTCTTTAGCGGCTCTATCAAAAAAGGTCAGAAAGTCCGCTTCATGTCTAATGAACTTACGTACGATGTTACCGATGTCGGCGTTTTTACCCCTTCTATGCAGCCCATCGCTGAACTCGGCCCGGGCGAAGTCGGTTATTTTACCTCCATTATCCGTGAAGCCGGCAATGTCAGAGTCGGTGACACCGTCACTCTTGAACAGAATCCTGCCCCGGCCCCGCTGCCCGGCTTTAAACAATTCCGACCGATGCTCTACAGCGGCTTTTATCCCATCGATACCAGCGAGTACGATGAATTTAAAAAAGCCCTGGCACGCCTCCAGCTGAATGACGCCTCCTTTACCTATGAACCGGAAAGCTGTATCGCGCTCGGTTTCGGTTTTCGCTGCGGGTTTCTGGGCCTGCTGCATATGGAAATTATCCAGGAACGCCTTGAACGCGAGTTTAATATCAATATCATTGCCACGACTCCCAGCGTCATTTACCAGATTTTGAAAAAATCCGGCGACTTGATCGAAATCGATAATCCGCTCCATTTCCCCGACCCGGCTGAAATTGAAGAAGCCGACGAACCTTTTGTCTATGCCTCAATTATTACCCCTATCGAACGCATAGGCGCTATCATGCAGATCGCCCTGGAACGGCGCGGAACGATGGTGAGTACTGAATCTCTGGACAGTAAGCGCGTGATTCTGCATTTCGATATGCCGTTGAATGAGATCATTACCGATTTTTACGATAAAATCAAAACGGTTACCTCCGGCTATGGCAGTCTTGATTATGAATACACCGGATTCCGTCCGAGCGACCTGGTTAAACTCGATCTTATGCTGAATGGGGAGCCGGTTGACGCGTTCTCGACGATTGTTCATGCCGACCGCGCCTATGCCCGCGGCCGTATGTTGGCCGAACGCCTCAAGGACGTCATTCCTTCTCAACAGTTCAAAATTGCTATCCAGGCCGCTATCGGCGGTCGGGTTATTGCCCGCGAAACGATCAGCGCCTTGCGCAAAGATGTCTTAGCCAAGTGCTATGGCGGTGATATCTCCCGTAAACGTAAATTGCTTGATAAACAGAAAGAAGGTAAAAAGAAAATGAAGCAGATCGGTAAAGTTACCATCCCTCAGAAGGCCTTTATCGAAGTGCTGAAATCCGAGTAATTCCCGGACAGTTCTTGCTTACCTGTAACAGTATATATACACGTTGTCTCGATTGACACGAAGGATTAGAGTATGAGTGATTCCAGTTCAGGATTTGATGGCCTGGCATTGAGCCCCGCGGTGCTCAAAGCCGTAAAGGATTCCGGGTATGAAACCCCCACACCCATCCAGGCCCGCATTATTCCTCTTATTATGGCCGGCCGTGATGTTCTCGGCCAGGCCCAGACCGGCACGGGTAAAACCGCGGCGTTTGCGCTGCCCCTCCTGACGCGCATTGACGTTAAACGCGCCGTACCGCAGGTTCTTGTCCTGACTCCTACCCGTGAACTCTGTATTCAGGTCGCTGAAGCTTTTCAACATTATGCCTCGCATATCAAAGGCTTCCATGTTCTGCCGGTCTATGGCGGTCAGAGTATCGGCAGTCAACTCGGTCACCTCAGACGCGGCGCCCATGTAGTCGTCGGCACTCCCGGCCGGTTGATGGACCATATCCGGCGCAAGACGCTCAAGCTGGATGGCCTTACCTGCCTGGTCCTGGACGAAGCTGACGAAATGCTGCGCATGGGTTTTATCGATGATGTCGAGTGGATTCTTCAGCAGACGCCCGAAGGCCGCCAGATTACTCTGTTTTCCGCCACGCTGCCCCCTGCGATCCGGACAATCGCGCGCAAACATCTTCAGAAGCCTGAAGAAGTTACTATCAAAGTTCGTACGACGACTGCCGAAACTATCAACCAGCATTTCTGGGTTGTGAGCGGCTTCCATAAGCTGGATGCCCTGACCCGCATCCTGGAAGCTGAAACCTTCGAGGCGATGCTGATCTTTGTGCGTACAAAAACCGCCACGATCGAGCTGGCTGAAAAACTGGAAGCGCGCGGATTCGCCGCTTCGGCGCTGAATGGCGATATCCCTCAAAATCAGCGCGAACGCATTATCCAACATCTCAAAGGCGGCAAACTTGATATCCTCGTCGCTACCGATGTCGCTGCCCGCGGCCTCGATGTTGACCGCATCAGTCATGTCATTAATTATGACATTCCTTATGATACCGAATCCTATGTCCACCGCATCGGCCGCACCGGCCGGGCCGGCCGCAGCGGCGAAGCGATTCTGTTTGTCGCCCCGCGTGAACGGCGCATGCTGAACGCGATCGAAAAAGCGACTAATCAAAAAATTGCCCGGATGGAATTGCCTTCGACGGAATTTATAAACGATAAACGCGTTGCCCGTTTCAAACAGCAGATTACCGATACCTTAGCCGCCGAAGAACTGACCTGGTATCAACAGTTGATGGAACAGTACCAGACGGAACACAATGTATCCGGCCTGGAAATCGCCGCGGCTTTAGCCAAAATTGTTCAGGGTGACAAACCTCTGCTGATGGCTGAAACGCCGAAAATGAAGAAGTTCGATGATGATTTTTCCCGCGATGACAAGAGTGAAAGAAAATCTCCCCGTAAAAAAACGTCTGAACTTGAGCCCGGCATGGAACGCTTCCGGATTGAAGTCGGCAAAGCCCATGGCGTTAAACCCGCCAATATTGTCGGCGCGATAACCAACGAAGCCGGCTTGGACAGCAAGCATATCGGCAAAATCGCCATTTATGACGAATACAGTCTGATCGACTTGCCGGAAGGTATGCCCCGCGAAGTCCTGCGCCTGCTCAAACGAGTCTGGGTATCCGGCCAACTGCTGCGCATCAGCAGATTGCACGATGCCGACAAAGCGTATTATAAAAGCAAACCGGTCAGGTTTAAAAGCAAGTCTGATTCTAATAAACGTTCGCGGACTAAACTGTAATTCCCATGGCTTATTCAGACCAGGAGAATTTACACTCTTGTCCAAGATAGCTTTTGAAAATAAAAGGTGTAACTCCTAAGTATGGTA
>CAZCLS010000397.1:0-4412 GCA_964499565.1 uncultured bacterium | reverse complement strand
TATCGCAGTCTGGCCTATAGAGGCCCGACAGACAGCGATGCCGTTCGGTGCAAGCGCCTTATCCGGGAGTTTTCCGTATCAGCAACCTCGCAACAATGGCAGTGTTTTAAGATGCTGTATAGACGCCTTGTTGATTATTATTGTGTCAGAGATATGACAAATGAAGTAATCAAAGCATATGAGCTGGTCCTGGCTTACGATCCGTCCGATGAATTTTATTTCAGGCATTATTTGATGATAACGCTTAATAGATATAAACTGATAACGACCAATACCCGGCTTATTGTTACCGCATATAAAAAAACCGGTTCATTATGGAATGAACGGTATGATTTCCTGGAATACAAACTGTTGCATTACGAAGGTAAAGACTCTTATCGGGCATGCATGAATATACTGAGAAATCATCCCACCATCAACGAACAAATGATTATGCCGTTGTTTGAATTCACACATGCTGGTATAAACGAGAAAAATAGAAATGAGTATACCACCAATGTAATGAACTTTTCCATTGCCCAGCCGCCGGACGACAAACGGGTTACTGCTGTTGCGATGGCGCTCGCGGAACGTAAAAAATGGATGGAATGAAACATATACACATCACAATAATATGCTTTATTATTTCTACATCTGCCGGCGTATGGGCAGGTAACTATGACAATGTATGCTGTAAGGCGGCGCGCTACGCCACTGACCATACGTTGTCTAATACGCTTGCCCATGCCGATGCCATGATCCTGAGCAATAGATTGTATTCAGCCGCGGCAGCGTTTGAAAAAATAAGCGCTGTTTATGATACGCAGCTTCGGTCGACAATGACGCCGGAAGGACCGCTTGACCTGGTAGTACAAACAGCACGAATTATGTGCCTGAATGAAGCCTTCTTTTATAAGAATCCGGCTTGTGCGGACCAGTGTTTATTATTGCTCGAAAAATATGCAACACCTGCCCGGGGGAAACAATGGACCGCCTATATTCGTCTGTATCATTGTCTTATCCGGCAGTATCAATCAATAGGAAATATTGGCAAGGTGCTGAAAACAGCCGGAGATCTTTTTGCATATGATCGTGCTGCCGGCGGCACGATCTATATGGAAAACCTGCTACGCCACCGCGCGGACCCGCGGCACATACTTGATGTTGTACAAGCATACCGGGAAGCAGGATGTACAGATACAGCGGTGATAAACGCTATCGAATGCGAAGCTATACGACTTAACGGCGGCGACAGCTTGAACGCGTGCATGAAATTCATGCGCACCTATCCCGATCAGCCGTTTAGCGTATTAAAAAGAGTTCTGAATACGGCGCGAGCCTCGTTAAGCATTGAAAAGCCCGAGCAAATCCGGGCGTATTATACATGGATGAAGGAACTCGCCATACGCCAGCCCGGAGACGATGCGCATATAGAATATATAGTCTGGTTGAACAACGAGCAAAGGAAACTGGAAACCCTGGTTCCGGAAATGATAACCGAAACGGAAGCACCATAAATGCAAGGGATACGGTCATATATAGCATGTACATTCATTGCGTGTGCTAGTGTTCACAGTTCATTAGCAAAAGAAATTCCACCTCCGCCCTGGGCTTCAGGGAATCGCGGGCCGACTAACGCGCAGGAAATAATAGCATATGTAATGGAGGTATATTCGCTGCTGCCGGCACATACAAAAGATACAATCACTCAAGCCCGGCAACAGAAAGCATCCGATGCTGAAATATTGTCATATATCTATCAGGCCCGTCTGGGTAATGTCACGCCAAATCGGTCCGTAAATCTGCATGAAAATCCGGAAGACATATCTGAAACAATAGATGATGCTAAAACAATGCAAGCCGAATATGGCAATCAATGGGAAATTTTAAATAATAGCCGGAAGGGATTCTGGAACGGGAATGATTCGGAAAACATCATACATGCTGTCATGTCATGCATGGAAATGGCCAAAGAATTGAAGAAACGTATCATAGATGATAACGATCCATTATATGACAGCGACAAATACACGCCGATATTTGCCATGACCGGCCCTGCCTGGTCCCTCTTCTGGGAAGCGGAAGCTGTACTCAAAAAACGCCAGTATCAGAAAGCTGAACGACTTTTCACATTATTTACTCATCCGGATAACGGAAATGGTTTTACCAAAGGCGGCGCATATTTCTTCCTGGGCAAGATACATCGATATTATTATCATGATGTCGACCGGGCGTTCCGTTATTTCATGCGAGTTCACACGTTTCCGGCCTGCCTGGTATATACATCGGCGGCCTACCTGTATGCCGCGGAAATCCTTCGTGACAAACGGCAGCATGATAACGCGCTGGCATTGCTGGCTATGGAAATACCTAATATTGACTACAGTTCCCGAGCGGTACAACGTCACATGATAGCTGCTGATATATGTTTGGACCGTTTTGACTATACAAATGCTATCCGTCATTTTCAGGCCGCCCTTATATATAAACCGGAACTTACCAATACCATCCCAGGCAGACTCAAATGCAACCGGAAGTATAGCGAAAATGTATGGAAAAGTGTCGCAACAAATGTATGGGGCAGGCCAGACATAGATAAGGCGATTGTCACAGGCTTGGCTAATCAGTATGAAACACCGGACGACGAATTATTTAGCGATGCGTTGCTGCATGATTGGCCTGCTATGACCGCTTTACCGGTAGACATTGCTACAAACAGAGTTTTGAATAATAATATTTTTCCGCAGAAACGAAAGAAATTCAGTGGAATAACTACGAGGAGAGGAAACCGATGAAAAAAGTATTGTGTGTCGTAATGGTACTTCTTGTTGCCGGCTTCGTTTACGCGAATGTCGAAATGACCGTCACCATCACCGGTGATGATACGGCTGAAGACCATACAACAAATACCTATGAGGTTATTCCAAGCGGTACACCGACCTCGTATACCTGGTCCGTCTATCCCGCGATAGCAGGCGAGCCCTGCGGCGTCATCCATCCGGTTGCCGGAGCTCCTGATAACGCGATCTATTATCCGCCCGAAGTGCCGCCGGGGACTGAACGGGCGGTAACTATCAGATGTGAGGTGTATGATAATCAAACCTGTGACTATGGTACCGGAGAAAAAAATGTCACGGTAATTAAAACCAAACCGGTGCCCAAACGCCAGCCGAAGGGCGTCCAGTGGATTAATTATTCCCAGCCCAAAACAAAAGGCGATGATAACGACCGTGGAACCCAGCCGGCCTATTATCCTGCGGTTGAAGTCAATAATGTGAGCCTGACTCCCGCCGTCAGCATAAAACTGTTCGATGTGGCCCTTCCGTTCGGAAATTTTGATATTTCACCCGTGCTGACCTATACGCCTCCCACGCTCACTTCGAAAGGTGTTGCCCCTGACAAAGTATTTTCTCTCAATGCCCCCGGCTCAACTCTGGGCAATTGCTGGAGCCATAACCTCGAACCGTGCGTCACCAAATCATGGAGTATGCTTGACGCGGTATATGCACTCAACGTCGGGGTCGAATCAGCGCCGCTGCCGGGCGTGTCTATGGGGAAATATTTAGAGTATTATCCAAACTCTGACGCTGTCTGGGATGATTGTGAACCGTACCCGCAATCACGCGCGTCCATTGGCAATGATGCAATAGAATATTGGGGCTCTGGTCATATCATCGATCTTGCTAATGACGTCAAAACCAAAGTAGATACATCGGGTATTTTCGGCAGCTACACCAAGTACCAGTTCCCTAAATACATTAAGGACCGTTGGAACAACCAGCTTGTGTTCTCCTATGCCGAAACACCAACCACCTGTAATGATAACCTTTCTGATCGCTTAACCTATTATGATATCGGCCAGTCATATTATTTTAAAGTCCAGACGGTCGCCCTCGCGTATTCCGACATGTCCCTGGTGTTTGTATATGATGCTTATAATAGGCTTACAGTAATCAAGCAAATGCAGGGTACCACGGAACTGCGCCGCGCAGAGTTTGTATATGAGACCAGCACGCGCATAATCGCTAAATATTATTCCAAGAATATAATGTCAGTGAAGTTACTGAATAAGATTATCATTAAAGGTAATTACCAGGATGCCAATGACGACGCCACTATTGAGTTTACATATGGTACCACGGTGAATCAGAGTGGCAGTTGCGTTGCATACTCAATACCCTATTTGACCAAGATAGAAACACCCAGTGATGAGATTGATATCAGTTACACTGATGGCGGGGCCGCGTTCGGCTTTTATGGTCCCGCAGATTATCAGCAGCTCCAGCCCGAAAGAGTAACGGTGACCTATGGGCCTAATGATGATATTGTCGATATATACGAACGCGAAGGCGTTTTTAATTATAACGATGCCGAATTGAATACTACTACCGCTCAAGGTACCGTCAATAATAAGAAATATTCATTATATCTCA
>CAZCLS010000396.1:0-4430 GCA_964499565.1 uncultured bacterium | reverse complement strand
CGACCGGATTTTCACAGTGCAGTGATGTGCAGGTCATACCGGAACCGGCGGGGATGGTTTTGGTAATGATGGGAGTAATGGGATTAGGATATTATCGTCGGTTACGTTAGTTTCTCCAGCGTACCGACAGCGTCTCGTTGCGTATCCGCGGGATACTTCACAGCGACGCTGCCGACTTAGTTGACGCCCTGCATAGGTGAGGTATAACAGCACAGGTTAGGACCTGTGCGCAACGGGATGCTGATGCCATGATATCACCGATTCGCATTATCTTTTTTTCACTACCGGCGCTGATGGTTGTGCCGGGGGTTCTGCCTGTTTCGGCTGGCGCCGGGCGCGGGCAGATATTGCCAGCGTTCCTTCGCTGTGAGTACCGGGTTGATCCGTTGGGGATCGATGTGGTTCAGCCGCGTTTGAGTTGGATTTGCATAGCACAAGACCAGTCATTGCGCAGCCTGAGTCAGAGTGGCTGGCAGGTACTAGTATCTTCATCAGCCGAATTGCTGGCTAAGGATAACGGCGACTTGTGGGATTCGGGGAAAGTAAAATCGGATCGATCCAACCAGATTGTCTATAATGGCAAACCGTTGGCCAGCAGAACCCGCTGTTATTGGAAAGTACGGGTTTGGGATCAGAATGAAGGTGTGTCCGACTGGAGTGAACCGGCGCTGTGGACAATGGGATTGTTGCGGCCGGAAGACTGGTCGGCACACTGGATCGGTTACCAGGGCAACATAGATACCAATGCCGGCTCGACCGGAGAGAACCGGGCGGATGTTCCTCCGGTACCGTACCTGCGGCATGAATTTGCGTGTGAGAAGCCGGTTAAGCGCGCAACGCTGTATGCCTCAGCTCTGGGCCTGTTTGAAATGAGTTTGAACGGAAAACGGGTCGGGAAGGATTATTTTACTCCGGGCGATGTAGATTTCCGGAAGCGGACCTATTACCTGACGTATGATGTAAGTGATGTAATCCGGCAGGGCAGTAATGCCTGGGGAGTATTGCTGGGAGAGGGCTGGTATGCAAGCTACCTGGCGTTTTCCGGCCGCCGGGAATGGTATGGCGGCAAGCCTTGCTTCCTGGGACAGCTCGTTATAGAATATGAGGACGGAACTCGTCAGACAATCGGTACAGACAAGGAATGGAAAGCTGCGTATGGAGTGATTCTGGATGCCGACATGTTGATGGGATACACGGCTGATAACTGCCGCGAACCGGCGGGCTGGGACCGGCCGGACTATGATGATAAGAGCTGGCAGCCTGTGACAGTCGATACGGGAGTAGTAAAAACAGTAACCGCCAAGCCGGACGAGCCGGTCCGGGCATTTGAAGAGATCGCGCCGAAAACAATACAAGAGATCAAACCGGGCACGTGGGTCGTTGATTTCGGGCAGAACATGGTGGGCTGGGTCAAGCTTAACGTTACAGGCAAAGCCGGGCAGAAGATAGTAGTGCGGCATGCTGAGATGCTGAATCCTGATGGTACGATATACACGACCAATTTGCGCGCCGCGAAATGCATAGACACGTATTATCTAAAAGGAGAAGGGCACGAAGTATTAGAGCCGAAATTTACGTTCCACGGGTTTCAATATGTGGAAATAACCGGCCTTGAGACTATACCTGCCAAAGACAGTCTGAGAGGAATAGTGGTTCATTCGGCGCTGCCGCGTACGGGGTATTTTTCGTGCTCGAATCCTTTACTGAACCAGCTGTTTCATAATATTATCTGGGGTCAGAAAGGGAATTACCTGGAAATACCGACTGATTGCCCGCAGCGGGATGAACGGGCGGGCTGGACGGGCGATGCCCAGTTTTTCATGCCGACCGCGATCTATAATTTTGATGTATCGGCCTTTTTCACTAAGTGGTTAGTCGACCTGATAGAGGATGGGCAGCGGCCGGACGGTTCATTTCCGGATGTTGCGCCGGACTTGAACTTAGGGTCGGGCAACACGGCCTGGGGCGATGCCGCTGTTATCTGCACATACTACCTGTATAAAGCCTATGATGACACACGGGTACTTGAAAAATATTTCGATGCGTTCGGGCGCTGGATGGAACTGCAGCAGAAAACCAGCAGCGATTATGTGCGCGGCCAGGGCCAGTATGGCGACTGGCTGAACCTGGGGGGCGGTGCGAAGCCGGAGGTAGTCGGCACGGCTTATTTCGCGTATACCGCGCGTCTGATGGCGGAGATGGCAGCAGCGATCAACCGCACGAACGATGCAAAACGATACACGGCGCTTGCGGACTCGGTGAAGGAATCGTTCATCCGGCATTTTGTGAAAGCGGATGGCAGTATACTTGACAGCAGCCAGACCGGGTATGCTATAGCATTTACGATGGACTTGCTACCGGAATCCAACAAGACGGCTGCCGCGGAATTATTTGTGCAAGACATTAAAAGCCGTGACTGGCATCTGGCGACCGGGTTTATCGGAACACCGCGGCTGCTGCCGGCTCTGCACGAAGCCGGCCGGGACGACGTGGCCTGTAAATTATTATTGCAGGAGACGTACCCGTCCTGGCTGTTCCAGGTAAAGCTGGGCGCATCGACAATGTGGGAGCGCTGGGACGGCTGGACTCCTGAGAAAGGGTTTCAGGACCCGGGCATGAACAGCTTTAATCACTATGCTTTCGGTTCGGTGGGTGAGTATCTGTATGGGATGGTCGGCGGTATCAGTGCGCTGGAACCGGGATACAGAAAGATACTGATTCGACCGGTAATTGAAGCCGGAATAAGCGCGGCGGAGGCCAGCTATGATTCTATCCGGGGCCGGATAGCATGCAGGTGGGAGCGTGAGGGTGGAATGCTTACGATGAACATAACAATCCCGGCCAATACGACCGCACGGGTGTATATACCGGCGAAGGACCCGGCGGCAGTGACGGAAAGCGGCAAATCGGCTGCTGCCGCGCCAGGAGTGGCTTTAGCAGGAGAAGAACATGGCGCGGTTGTGTTTGAGGTGGGATCGGGAACGTATAGTTTTTCCAGTAAACAATAAAGAAAACGGAGAGCATAATGAATGTAGTTATGATAATACCTACGGGCATCGGTTGTGAAATCGGCGGACATTGCGGGGATGGCAATGCGGCGGCCAGGCTGCTGGGGGCGTGTTGCGAGACGCTGGTTCTGCATCCCAATGTGGTGAATGCCTCCGATGTAAACGAGATGCCGCCCAACGCGTTATATGTGGAAGGCAGCATTCTGGACCGGTTTCTGCGGGGCAAACTGAAACTGGAACGGGTGAAATCGAACAAGGTTCTTGTCGTAGTAAACAAGGCGGATTACCAGTCGATCAATGCCGTATCGGCGGCCCGGGCGACGATCGGGCTGGACGCGGAAATAGTAGAACTGGCTGAGCCGCTGCAATTGTTGGCGAAGATGGAGAACGGGATAGCTACCGGCGATGTGATTAACTGGAAAGAGCTGGTGGAGCAGGTGCGTGAGCATGAATTTGACGCATTAGGCATAGCGACGCCGATAACGATTGACAAGGAAACGTTAGCGAATTATTTCACGCATGGGGGGGTCAACCCGGTTGGGGGAGTGGAAGCGGTGGCATCGAAACTGATCGCCGACGCGCTGGACAAGCCGGTAGCGCACGGGCCGGTGGACTATGCCTTGAAGGGATTCACGGAAGTAGTCGATCCGCGCATGGCGGTGGAGATTGTAACGGAGAACTTCATACATTGTCTGCTGAAAGGGCTGCACAAAGCGCCGCGGGTGAATTATGAACGGGGGATGAGCGTGCACGAAGTAGACTGCATGGTGTCTCCGTATGGGTGTTTTGGTGTGCCGCACCAGGCGTGTTTAGACGCTGGGATACCGGTAATCGTGGTGCGGGAGAACAGGAGTTGCCTGAACCATCCCGAGCGCGAAAAATTCATCTATGTGGAAAATTACCTGGAAGCGGCGGGGATGCTGATGGCGATGGAAGCGGGAGTGCATCCGGGGTCAGTCAGAAGGCCGTTGGGAGCGACGGTAGTGAAGTGATGAATTATAAAGCGCGCACACAAAGCATGTCACTGTAATTTCTTCAATTTAGCGAGTAAGACTTCGCGCATGTTTCGTTTGTCATCGGGGTAGAGCGAGACGAGTTTTTTGCCCTGCTGCTGGTAGAGCTGTTGTTTTTTGATCATGCCGATCTTGTAGTCCGCGGTGTTCATGCCCCAATATTCGACATAAAGATCGAATTCAGGCAGGTAGAAGTCCGGGCGTATGGCATAGCCGTCGAGAATGCGGAAACGCTCATCGTAACGGTAGTGGATGTTTTCGGCGGCGAGGATTTCGGCAATCATGCGTTCACCGTCTGACTGGACCCAGGTGCCATCCTTAGCGCGAATCTTCTTTTGCAGCTCCACCTTGGTTTCGAAGTTGCGGCGTTCAAGGAAAACTTCGTCAAAACAGCAGGTGCATAACGCGC
>CAZCLS010000395.1:0-4430 GCA_964499565.1 uncultured bacterium | reverse complement strand
CCATCAACCATCAACCATCAACCATCATCCATCATCCATCATCCATCATCCATCAACCATTTTCCATCATCCATCAACCATCAACCATTTTCCATCACTTCCCCAACCGCCTGCATAACCATATCAACAGTAACCGACTTCATACAGCGGTGATCGGCAACACATCTTCTTTTGCATTTTGCATCGCACGGCACGGTAGCCTTGATCAGTTTGTGCCCGGTTCCCAACGGCGCAGTCCTGTTCCAGTTGGTTGGACCGAAGATCGCCACAACCGGTGTGCCTACCGCGGCCGACACATGCATGCCGCCCGTGTCATTTGTTACCAGGCACGCGCACTGTTCCAGCCAGGCCGCTAATTCAGCTATACCGGTTTGCCCGGCCAGGTTCCGGCACCATGCTGACGCGTGCGGGTCTTGCCCGGCTATGTGGTCATACACTTGACCGCATACTGCAACGTCTCCGGGACCGCCGGTAATAATCACATCACACCCCAGTTCCGCGTGCGCCCGCAGAGCTGTTTGGGCAAACCGTTCCGGCAGCCAGCATTTTGCCGGGCCGTAGGTCGCTCCGGGATTTAACCCGATAATCCGGCGCGCCATAGTTTCTTTCTGCGCTGCAACAGCGCTTTTTGCATCGGCTGGAATCGTCAGCAGGATAGAAGCCGGCATGGACAGCTCCTGCCCCAGCCAGCGCGATATCAGGTAGATATCACGTTCCGGCTGCTGCTGGCTATCGAGGTGACGCGGATACAGAATGCGGTTGTTCAACAGCAGTCCGCGTCCCTGTGTCGGCCAGCCGGCCCGCTCGGGAATGCCGGCCATATACGGCAGTAACGCCGCGTCAAATGAATTAGGAAAGATCAGGGCCGTATCAAACGCCCGTTTCTTCAGGTCGCGCGCGAGTGCCCGGCGGTCGGCCAATCCCTTCATTCCACGCCGGCAGGAAAACGGGATAACCGTGTCAACATCCGTCATCTCCCACAATTGGGCCATGGATTTTTTTACTAATACCTCCAACCGCGTGTCCGGGATTGCCCGGCGCAAGGCCTGCACCGCCGGCAAACATAAAATTATGTCTCCCAGCCAGTTTGGCGAGCGGATCAATAAGTGTTTTTTTCCTGAGCGTGTCATAGATTACCGAGAATAAACCAAATCTATGTTAGTGTTTTTTTGCACGCCACTTGCGGTGGGCCCACAAATAGCGGCCCGGCTGCTGCCGGATTTCATTTTCCAGGATCGCCATCAGCTTCTGAGTCGTGTCAAAAATGTCTTTTGCTGCATTATCCGTTTTGGGCACATGAATCGCCGGATAGAGAATCGTCTCGTGCCGGCCGTCTTCATACATGTGATTAAACGCCGGAATAATCGCCGCGCCCGTCTTGCGCGACAAGGTTGCCACAGCCGCCGTCGTCGAAGCGGGCCGGCCGAAGAAATCGACAAACAAACCTTTCGACCCGGCATACTGATCGGCCACGAAGCCTGCCATGCCGTTATGTCTGAGGCAGTGCAGAATATCGCGCACGCTGTTGCGTTTATCTAACACGGCGATTCCGCCCTGCGTCCTGATTTTCTGGATATGCCGATAGATCCATGTATTGTTAAACGGTCGTGCTATTGCCGAAAAAGGATAGTGCTTAACCGAGCATTGCAAGACCAGCATCTCCCAGCTGCAGAAATGACCGGTGAAATATATGATCCCCTTGCCTTCCGTCCGGGCTTGTTCGATGTATTCTTCGCCGATCATCACGAGAAACTCCTGATGCTGGCGATGCAGTTTTTGAAACTGCAGAAATTCCAGGAAAACCATGCCCAGCGTTTCAAAACTCTGGCGGGCGATCGCGCGGCATTCCTTTTCAGCCTTATCCGGAAACGCCTGCCGGATGTTTTCCAGAGCCAGTCGCTTATGCGGAATAGCAAACAGATACATCACCCGGCCGACAAACCGGCCGCACGTCAGCGCCGTTCTATGCGGCAAAAGCATCACCCCGACTGTTGCAATACGGTAGATGACATAACCGACCAGACCGGTTACACACAGTATCAGAAAGCCGACGACAATCCAGCCAATGACTCCCGTGGCGGCATAGCTGTCACCGTAAAACCAATCCGGACTGGTATCTGAGGGGAATTTCCACAACCGGCCCCAGAACTTGATCGCGAATACCCAGCCCGCGTGCAACCCGATCGCCGCCCACAACGCCTTAGTCCTCACCGTCAACTCGGCCAGCAGCCAGGCAGCCAGAAACAGGCCGATCAGTCCCGGCAGCACTGTCAACGGGCTTTTCAGCGGTTCAAAAAACAGTACTATCAGTTTGCAGCCCGCCAGCCAGTCATACCCGTTAAGCTGTTCGGCAGCGACCTTGATCGGTTTTAGAAAATAATCCAGACTGAATACATGCAGCAGAGCGAAAAGAGCGCTGCTAATCATGATTGCCTTGAAAACGGTATATCTCTGGCGAAAGGCCTGAAGCACATATCCACGGAAAATCGATTCCTCCAGCAGCGCGACTGCTATTGCACTCATCAACGCCCCGAACGCCTTACCCAGCATATATCCGAAAGTACGGTCACGGGCAATCCGCAGATCGGCATACGCCTGGGCGTAGATCAGAAATGTAATGCAAAGCACACCGACAACGAACCAGAACAGGAATTTGCCCGGCGCGCGTTTCAAGCGGTACAACCGCCTGAAATTAAATGAAAGCCCGATCCAGCGCCAGCCGATTGCTATACCACCAACCACCGTTACTAAAATAACCCGGTCGAACACGCGCCGGAAGGGATACTGAGCCAGGAACGGTATCTGCTGGGTAATCCGGAACACCAGCGGCGCGGCCAGCATGGCTGCCACCAGGGCAATCACAAGAATAATTCCTATTTTTACCAGTGCATACACACTGCGGTCACGTGAAACGGTTGAATCGTTCATTAAGCACTATCCTTTTTTTTATCATAAAAACATGAGTGAATTATAGTAAAAAGGGACGTTTCTGGCAATGGCATACGCAAATCCGGTCACAAAATATTAACACAAAGTCGCGAAGTCGCAAAGATAGTTGAAAATCACACGCAAGCATGGACATCGGGGACGACGTCCCTTCACGTGCTGGTCTTCATGTGGAGGGCTGGCGTCCGCGCCGGCCATAGCGCCGGCTTTTCCTCTATCTCACTTCAGGCTTACAGTAGCGATATTTCGAGTATCCCCTCTAGATTAGTTTTCAAGGTTCAGGGTTTATCGGTCGGATCGGTCGGATCGGTCCGATTTTTTTATCATTATACGCGGGATTTCGGTGCTTGAATTATCGCCACTAGATTAGTTGCCGGGGTTCAGGGGTCAGAGCTTGAATCAGTCATTATAATTTTATGTGTTTGGAATAGAGAACGTTAGTTTTCACATTCAAGATTCAAGACCTGACCCTACCCCCTTGTACCCCCTTGTACCCCCTTGACAAACAGATATGACTATGGTAATATATCTATGGTTATATTTAAGGAGATGTTATGGAAATTTCAGCTGGAAAATTTAAGGCCCAGTGCCTCAAACTCATGGACCAGGTTAAGACTTATCATGAGGAAATCATTATTACTAAATATGGAAAACCTGTCGCTAAACTGGTCGCCCTGGAACAGGCCGGCCAGCAATCCCTGCTTGGTTATATGGCCGATTCGGTAACCATTACCGGTGATATTATTGCACCGATTGAAGACCAGTGGGAAGCAAATGACTGACTCGTCAGCAATCGTTCTGGATACCCATGTGTGGGTCTGGCTGATGAACGGCAGTCCTGAATTAGCTGATTCAGCAGCTCTAGCTTTTATCAATCAGGCCTGTAGATCATCATCTCTTTATGTTTCCGCCATCTCGGTCTGGGAAGTTGCCATGCTGGAAGCGAAAAACAGGATTGTTCTCCGCCAGGAGTGTTCCGAATGGGTAGCCAAAGCGCTTGGCGCTCCGGGAATGAATCTGGCTCCGCTTACCCCCGCTATTGCCGTGGCAAGCAGCAGATTGCCGGGCGACTTTCACGGTGACCCGGCCGACCGCATTATCGTCGCCACTACCCGCGCCCTGCAGGCAACGCTGATCACCCGCGACCGGGAAATCCTGGACTACGCCGCCGGCAATCATGTACAAGCTATCCCGGCTTGATCCCCTAAATCCGCGATGGGATGGAACGGGACACTAGTTTTGAGATGTTTCAAAAATATTACTATAATCATACACTGTAATTATGACGGTAATCTTAGACCGAAAAGAGAGTACAAATGAATGATTAAAACGGCGAAGAAACGTGAAGAAAAACAACACCCAAAAGGTGAACGTAAAAAAAGCTCATATCATCCCACCCTGACGGGTAGACGTATGCACAGCATCTACCGCGTTGCGAGACACTTGGCGTATAAAAATACGCTCGCGTATCTCGCGCCTTGTAT
>CAZCLS010000394.1:0-4451 GCA_964499565.1 uncultured bacterium | reverse complement strand
CAGATGCCAAATCCAACTAGCAACCATTTACGTATCTTTATGATCATAATAACTTCCTATTCTTATACGCGTGTTTGTAATCGGAAAATCATTAAAAATATCCCTGAATTTAATAACATCACCAATATATCCAAACGGACAAAAATGTAAATTAAGCAACACAAGTAATACCCAAAAAATGGACACAGTCCAAAATGGGGAGAGCAATTTACGAAAAATCAGATAAATTACAACTAATATATATTGTACCCACAACACCATAAAAGTAGTTCCTAAAATGATTTGTGTAACTGCATCATATCTGGTTACGCATAAATAAGGTTCATTATTTGCGCTTTCCCATACTAACCAAAAGGAGCATATGCTCAGGATAATTAGAAAAATACTCAGAACAATATTTGTTTTCCAGCGAGCTTTCATTACCCAACTCTTCTCCGCATTACAAAATACAAAACAAAACCAACCACAAGCATACATGAACCCGGTTCAGGAATTATGTCAGGTGTCGTTTCAGGATCTACCGGTTCCAGACCGAAACGCTCAAATTGCTCCATGCTTTCAAGTACCACTGCACCGGATACTGGTGTAACCAACTGGTAATCCATCGCCATGGCTATTGCCGTATCCTGCTTAGCGGATGACCGGGCTGCTCCAAGTTCGTGGATTGTGTCGCGGGCCCACAGGCGTGCAAGGTGCAGATCAGCTTCCACCCCGGCAACGGAATTTGTCGTATCCGCTGCATGCCGTTTGAACTGAAGACGCACGTCTGTGCCGTTCCACTCGTTAAGCAGCCGCTGCAGGTCGTCCCGGTCATTTCCCGTTCGCGCAACCCGCCGGACAGCCGGTGTACCGTTCAGTAACTCGGCGACCTTATTCGGTCCGGACCCGAATTGCATGTCATACAGTTTTGGATAATCGGGAAGACGCTGCCATTTCTGCAGTAATTCTTCACCACCGCTCAGTTCAACCGGTTGAGTCGCGTGAAGCCATAGAAGAGCACTGTCAGGTTCAGCCGAGGCAACAGTCCAGGCCTGGATAAGCGCCGGAACATTATCGCATCCTCCATCAAATACCGCTCCGTCTATCCATTCGTCCGACACTCCTTTCGTAAGCCGCCATAATTCACTCACCTGGTCACCCGCAAGCAAAATCGTAACATCACTTTCGGCGGGCAAACTGCACAGCGTCTGTGCTATGGCATTGGTATACGCAGTCATCCTGGCTGAGCCGTCGATAACGACAACAATACGCTGCGGTGGATTGGGGGTGGTTTCCTCAATAACCTGCTGAATCACACCGGTTGTTCCTCCCCGGGTTGTAACGGCCCAGGCATTCCTGATCGCGGGATCCCGTGTTGCCCGCACGCTAATGACGCCGGAGAATACGGGATCTGTGATCGAGCCGCGGACAGCATATCGAGTATCCTTTACCTTACCGGATATGATATTCGGTATAGCGTATAACGGATGGATTTCAGTATGTGCTTCTATCCAAACAGAATGGTTCAAATGCTCCGGAATACTGAAATTCCGTTCGACAAATCCCGGCATGCGCACAAGGCCTCTGCCATATGATTCAAGTGCCAGGGGAGCTGTTATACCAATCCGGGTTTTCATAGTACCGCCATTCGGCGGTACTGGAAAACATTGCAGTAAAATCCTGTCCGGCCCGCAGGTTGTTACCAATACCGGATCACGTCTGCGCTGCACGATACTTTTATATGCTTCTTTAACTTTTGCCCGTCCATTAAATGCCGCCTCGCGTTCCTCGCCGTCGATCCAGAGCGTCAAGCGTGAAACAACTGCCCCGGGTGGCAGTTCGATCTGGGCTCTGGCTTCCCGCTGCTGCAAAGATTCATTTTTGAATACCAGGGTCCATTCCGTGTAGCTGGTTCCCGCATCCGCGTCAATCACGGAATCGAGCCGTGATTGTTCCAGATATAATCCCCGTACCCGAGCCGCAACGGCATCGCCCCCCTGCTCAAAATCAAAATCATCAACATTGATCCGGGACCCGCCGGCAAATCCTGTAATACGTGGAGGTTTGACCGCGTTGAACGGCTGACCGTTAACCCGGTAATATACCGAACGGGCCATATCCGACGGCACCGGCCGCCAGGTAAGATCCAGCAGTAATCCCACCGGTTCAAGTGCCAGGCTGTTTCGGACATAGCAGGAACGCAGTAAGATCGTATTATTACCCAGTTTCCTGAGTAGTTTTACTCCATTGGATTGTATTGTTGGATTTCGACTGATTGCCATGCGCAAGCCGGTCTGGGTTATGATCGATGTCATGCTGAGCAGCAGGAGTAATACCAGCGCTATACTAAATCCGGGCCAGAATCCGGAGAATAGTTTTCCGCTGTATTTACTCAGGTTCCGTAGTTTTACCCGCAAAACAATCGCGGTGATCAGTGCAATGAGTGGCGCCAGTGGGATAAGTCCCAATCCGAGAAATATAATAAAAAATAAGCCGAATGGCGTAAAGGGAAGGAACACGAGCGTATAATATAATGATATACCAATAACCATCCCGTTCAGCCAGCTATATAAATGGATATGTCTTGCATCAACTTTGTTTATTTTTACACATACTGCCAAATTGGCTAAAGGAACAAGTGCAACCAGCAGGATATGGCCAATTGTCGGTATCGGATTGAAAAGGGCATTGCTGCACATCCGGGTCAACAGTTCGATCAGAAGTGCTAGTGCAGGCAATCCGACACCGAACAGGAGAACAACGGCAATGCCGAATCCCGTTATGAATAACGGTTTCTTCTCCGGTAATTGCTGTTCATTAATGCTTGACATGCCTGCGCCTTCATCGCGCCGGACATCTCCGGGCACTTGAAGCGCAGCGGTTATGCGGCATATGTTTTCACGGGTAACAACCTGCAGACCCGCCGTGCGTACTTCTTCATCCACATGCCGCTGCATATCGTCAATAACTTCATCGGGATCAGCACCGGACTGCTCAAGCTGTTCACGCATCCGTGAGAAAAACTGCTGCAATTCCTGCCGGGCACTTTCAGTCCATTCGCACATAATTAACCTCCATACGTCCGAAGTATTTTACTGCCTTTGACCAATGTGTCAAGATGAGCATTCATCATAGTAACAGTTTCTTTTCCCCGTTCTGTAAGGGAATAATATTTACGTACCGGTCCGTCCGGAGATTCCTCCAGCCGGGTTGATACCAGTTCCTGAACACGCAAACGCGACAGCAGGGGATACACGGTACCCTCCGTAACGCCTAACCCGGGCATTTCCACCAGGGTTTTCACCAGGTCATAGCCATATCGCTCTTTCGCGTCAAGGGCATTCAATATGCATAGCTCAAGAACACCCTTGCGCACCTGCACTGTCCAGTTATCGAAGTAATCAGGTAATTTGTTCATGATGTGGTCCAATTCACTTCACATAGTAATAAGTAATGACTCATACAATTCCGGGCCGATTCGCCCACCACCGTCTACATTGTATCACATAGTACCTCGTATGTCAAGGTACCGGGGGGGAATGGTCGTTATGGGATAATGTGACCACCAGTATAATGGGAAGCTGTATAAAATTTGCAGTCGGGATACATATTCGGGCGGAATGTGCGTGTGAGCGATTAAAAAATACAAACAACTGAATTTGAAATACATCCCTGACATATATCGTCCATATAACAGCATAAAAAGTACCGCAATACCACTATGGCATGCTGTCTGCTATACTGATATTGATAATTGTTAACCCATAGTTTACCAGGAGAGTGTATGAAAACCTCTAAAATATATACAACAGTATTATGTACGGTTTTTGGTGCCGGAATGGCTTTGACGGCTTATGCCAACTGTGGAGCCTGCGGAACTGAAGCCGATCACGCTCACGCCAAAAATGGCGCTGAAGTTAAGGCGGCAGCTGCCACCTGCGGCGCTGCCTGTTCGCTGGAAAAGACCGCCAAAACCAGTACCGCTGAAGCATCAGCTAAAGTTGCGGATAAAGCATCTGTAAACAAAGAGCATGCGGTAAAAACACTAACGACCGCAGAACTCAAAAAGGTTGTTGAGGATGATAAAGATGTCGTTATCCTTGACGCGCGTTCCGGCAAGTATGACGATGGCCGTCGTATTCCCGGAGCCAAAACATTAAGTGACAAATCTACCGCCGCAGAAGTCGAAGCGGTTGTCGGGGATAAAGACACGGAAGTAGTAACCTACTGCAGTAATCTACAGTGTCCGGCGAGTGCCCGTCTGGCAGCGCACCTGAAAAAACTCGGCTACACGCAAGTTACTGAATACCCGGAAGGAATTGCCGGATGGGTAGAAGCCGGCAACACGGTTGAGACGGAAAACAAATAACCAAACAGGTGCATTCCTTCTAATGAAGCATGGCGCGCCCAAAAGGCGCGCCATGTTTTTTCTCATGTCAGGATCCTTTCAACCTTATCAAAAAAGAAATTTG
>CAZCLS010000393.1:0-4482 GCA_964499565.1 uncultured bacterium | reverse complement strand
TGAGGAGTATCCTCCCTGCCACACAGCTACTCAGCTTAATTACCCAATGGGTAGAGGACAGAGCGCCGATGTCTGATGTCCGTGGACCGCGAGTAGCACCCGCAGCTCCGAGGCGGGTGACTTGCTTACATACACGTATACCCCGAACATTCGCACTCTCTTCACGCTAAAGCGTGTACTCCAACACGCGTGTGTAGCCGTTAGTGTTCAACCTTCAGGCTCGTTTTTGTACGCCAGCTCGCTCTTGCTCCGCCTCTCCGTGCGAGTAATGAATGTGGGAGGCCGGTTCCACACGGGCGACTGTGAGTCGTGAGTCGTTCAGAAAAGCCTGCAAAAAATGTTTCTCCCGCAGAGACGCAGAGAAAATTTTATTCGATGTCATATACCCGGTTCTGTTTAGACAATAAAAATCCCGGTTGATTCGTTATAATATAATGTTATCTCAAAAGATGGAGTGATGAATGACTTTACTACTCGGTATAAGCGCAGCATGTTTGTGGAGAAATTATATTCACTGATAGATTTCCGCGGTACCGATCCCAGCGGGTATGAGGGCACATCAACGGATGGAATAACACCGTTTATTAACACGAATTATTTCGCCTTCGGTTTTGGCGATACCAGCGCGGGCGAGCGGCTTATTGACGCGCAATACTGGTCAAGTACCGAGTACGGCAGTACAACCATAAACGGCGCGGCCACGGCGTTCGGCGTTAATTTCGCCGATGGGCGGATCAAAGGCTATCCGCGCGATACCGGTCCTGGCGGGCAACCGTTTACGGAATATGTCCGCTGTGTAAGAGGTGACACGAATTACGCGGTTAACAGTTTCAGCGACAACGGAGATGGAACCATTGTAGATGCCGAAACCGGGTTGATGTGGCAGAAAGGCGACAGCGGCACGGGATTGAACTGGGAAGAAGCGCTGTTGTACGCTGAAACCCTGGTAGTGGAACAATATTCTGACTGGCGGCTTCCGAATGCCAAGGAATCGCAGAGCGATGGGATACATGAACGGTTCATGGCTGGATGTTCACGGTGCGGGGGCACAGCGCAGTGATCCGAAGCAGGGCAATCCGGCTGATTATCCCTATGGCCGCGGCCCTCAGGGTGACGCGATCCGGATATACAATTATGCGCGTTGTGTACGCGACATGCCGATACCGGAACCGGTTTCACGTGTGTTCATGACGGCAGTACTCATGATTGGAATACAGCGGAAAAATGTGCAGATAACACTATAAAATAATGTCAATATATTTTTAACCAACCCATGCTGTGCAGGATGCAGCATGGGTTGATCGTTTTTTTCATAGCATGGTGTATAAGAGGTGTTTCATCACTTCCCTTGGAATTTTTTGATATAATAGGCAATTGATATGTCTTTGTGAAAATATGAGATAATAATTACATCACTATGGGAAGAGCATGAAGTTGTTAAAGAAGTTGTTTGGCGGAGAATCGAATGAGAAGCCGGTGATAATCGTTTCAGGATTACCCCGCTCGGGTACCTCGATGATGATGAAAATGGTTGAAGCGGGCGGCTTGGCGGTATTGATTGATAATATCCGCACGGCTGATGACGACAATCCGAAAGGGTACTATGAATATGAGCGTGTGAAGCAGCTGCCGCAGGACACCGACTGGCTGCCGGAAGCGCGCGGAAGGGTAGTGAAGATTATATCGATGCTGCTGCAGCACCTGCCGGACACGTACCGTTTCAAAGTTTTGTTCATGCGGCGGGAGATCAACGAGATTCTGGCGTCTCAGCGGCAGATGCTGATCCGGCGCGGGGAAGCGACTGACAAAGTTGCCGACGAGCAGATGGCGGAGATGTATGCCGGTCACATCCGCAAGATAGAAGCCTGGCTGGCAGAACAGAAGAATATTGACGTATTGTATGTAGATTACAATGATGTGCTGCAGAACGGAGCTGCCTGGATAGAAAAAATAAACGCGTTTTTAGGTGGCGGCCTGGCAGTGGATAAGATGCAGGAAGTTATTGATCTGTCGCTGTACCGGCAGAGAAAGGAGTGAGACGAATGAAAGATTTGGGAAAGAAACGGGAATGGACACCAGGCGCCTGGCGGGCTAAGGAAGCACTGCAGCAGCCGGTCTATGACGATCAGGCTCCGGCGGATATGGTGCTTGAGCGGATAGCCCATTTTCCGCCGCTGGTTTTTCAAGGTGAAGTTGACCATCTGAAACGCTTGATTGCCGGAGCGGGAGCTGGCAATGGATTCATTCTGCAAGGCGGCAACTGTGCAGAGCGGTTTATTGATTGCAAACCGGCAATCATCATGAACCAGCTGAAGATACTGCTGCAGATGAGTGTGATCCTGACGCATGGCATGCGCAAGCCGGTAGTCCGGATCGGGCGCATAGCGGGGCAGTATGCCAAGCCGCGCTCATCGCGGCTGGAAACCACGAACGGCCGGGAACTGTGCAGTTATTTCGGCGATTCAGTCAATGCTCACGCTGCCGAACTGGAAGGGCGCAAACCGGATCCGCAGAGGTTGCTGCAGGCGTTTTACACATCGGCGACAACATTGAATTATATTCGCTCAATGATCGACGGGGGATTCGCGGACCTGCATTATCCGTACAACTGGAATCTATATTCAATCGAGCAGACGGCGGAATGGCCGGAATACAAAGATATAATCGAGGATATCCTGAACGCGATCCATTTTATGGAATCATTCGGCGGCGTGAAACCGGAGAGTTTGGGGCGGGTAGACTTTTTTACATCGCATGAAGGACTGCTGCTGGGCTATGAAGAAGCGCTTACCCGCCTGGATGAGCGGAGCGGCAGGTATTACAACCTGGGTGCGCATATGGTCTGGCTGGGCAAACGTACGCGCAATCCGGATGGCGCCCATGTTGAATATTTCCGGGGCATAGCCAATCCGATCGGTATAAAAATCGACCGGGAGTGCAGTCCTGAAGAAGTAACGGAGTTAGTTGCTATTCTGAATCCGGAGAATGAACCGGGACGCATTACCCTCATCACACGGCTGGGAGTGGAGCATGTCGCGGAAACACTGCCGGAACTTATCAAAGCCGTGCAGGCTGCCGGGGCGGTCGTTACCTGGAGCTGTGACCCGATGCACGGCAATACGCAATCAACGCAGAGCGGCCGCAAGACGCGCTTGTTTTCAAAAATCCTGGATGAACTCAAGCAGACATTTCAGACGCATCACCGCCAGGGAAGCTATCTGGCTGGCGTGCATTTCGAGCTGACCGGCGAGGATGTAACCGAGTGTATCGGCGGAGCGGTAGATGTGAAGGATGAAGACTTAGGACTGAACTACCAGACCTGGTGTGACCCGCGCTTGAATTACACTCAGAGCCTGGAGATGGCATTGCTGATAACAAAAATGCTCAAAACCCAAATTCCGCGATAGACGAATGTCCGACAATCGACTACATACATATGTGTGTCCTTTTTTCATCCCATCACGGATTTTGGGTAAAATAGTATGGCAGTAATCCACCCGGTAATCAAAAAAGTATTATACAGTCCAGGAACGAACTGGCAGCTGCGATTTTTGGGATTGACCAGCGGCCTGCTGTTCATGATAACGCATTTGATGCCTGAAACGGTTCCGCTGCAGCTGGTCGCCCTGATACCGTTACTGTATGGTCTGTCGCGTCGGAACGGATCGTTGTATATGGCCGGGACAATGGGTATCTATTTCGCGCTGGGATTTACCTTTCCACAGGTATTCGTATTAAAACTCTGGGCCGGCATTTCAATTCCGCTTACCTTGTATTTCTGCCTGCTTTACTCGCTGTTCGCGCTCGGGGCGGCCTGGCTGCTGGACCGGCAGTCTGTCGCGAGCGCCCTGGGAATCGCCGCGCTGATGGTCGTGACTGACTGGGTGAATGTTACGGCGCTGCCGATGTGGGGTACCGCCCAGTCGTTAGCCCGGCCCTGGTCGGCGTATCCCGCCTTGATTCAATTTGTGTGTTATACGGGAATTACCGGCATTATATTTTTTGTGACGGGAGCTCAAGCTTTAGTTATTACCGGCTTGCTTCATTCCGGACGCAGGGTTTCATGCGGTCTGGCTCTGATAATTCTGGCAGCGGTGTATGGTGTAATGAATTACCTGCCGTCCAGAGAGCAACCGGTTGGAAGTGTCAGAGTAGCGGCAATGGGCTGGACAACGGATGTAAGTCCGTCGGCGATAGACGACAGGGATATCAGCGCCGAACAGTTTTTCGAGGAAGCGGTATCAAATGCCGCCGCGCACGGCGCAAAGATTATAACATCGCCGGAATTGGTATTTATTTATGACGGTTTGAACACCGGGTGGACAGAGTTATTCAGCCGAATAGCCCGCACCTACGGCGAAGTTTTAGTGGTAGGGTATCGCGATTTTCCTGATCATAAAAACCGGGCATTCCTGATGGACACCGGCGGCGTTATCAGGACAGAACATACCAAAACGCATTTAACCCCGGTAGAAACGTTTA
>CAZCLS010000392.1:342-4495 GCA_964499565.1 uncultured bacterium | reverse complement strand
CTCCTTCAGGAGTTGCCGCAATCCAGCTTATACCGGGAAATTCAGCACATAAACCGATAGGTGCTTCGTCCTCTTCAGACCAGATAATCCGATAGGTATAATGGTCAGTTTTTGTTGATTTCTTCATAGTACTACTATGTGTTACATATCAATGTTGATACTTAAAGTAGAATCCGTAATTCTTCGCCGCACAGCATATTGCTTCACTTGCATTATAGTATCATTAATGATACCACTTGTCAAGTGAAATAAATGTTTTATTTTTCTGGCAACACAACTGTTTTCTGTTCATCTTCCCCGAGCGTTGTTTTCACAGTATAACTATCGTTATTCGTTGAGTCAAAGTTTGGTTTGATTTCTATGCGATACTGCCCGGGAGGCATATTGTTCATTTCGAAATATTCTTCTTTCCCACGGATCGTTGCCATTCCACAGAACATATATTGCCCATCAATGCGGATAAACGCTAAGGCACCTACTCTTTCACCCGGAAGTGGATTGAGAATTTTCATTGATCCATTACTTGTTTCAAACGCAATTGCATTTTCCTGTTCTGGTTCCAAGTTAACGTGAACAAACGCATGTTTGGAGGAATCAACCGCAATATACTCGCCTGCCGGTGCAGGGACTTCAAATGTACCGTCCACCACCTTGCAGGAATACGATGACAATGTATTCACAGCATACAACTTTACATAAGCTCGCTTAAGCGTTTCGCCATCACAAGTCGCAGTTCCTTTCATTACTATTTCCGGAAGTAGCTGTATTTGCAACTCCCGAGTATCTTCTTCAATTTCAAACGGCTCTGAGATATATGTATCCTTTCCAATAGTAGCTTTTAAGCCCGCATACCTGCCTGCCCGCATCGACAACGATACTTGACCGCGATCGTCAGTATAGACAAATCCATTTTCGATGCGAGCGAACGCTGCCGGTTCTCCATCGGGCAGAATAAATGTCAGACAGCGCATAGCTGCATTACTTTGATTAATAACAATTGGTGGTAATTCCTTAATTTCACCTGCAGATAGCCTGAATGTTTCAGTTTTAGTAGTAATCGGATCGGTACCCATAATTTGCCCATTTACTTCTACAAAAAACGATCCTGGCGAAAGATCAGCATAGTAGAACGTGCCATCCTGCGGATTAGAATTAAGTCCTAATGGCAAGAACCAATCCGGTTCAGTTTTCTTTTCCGCACATTTTATTTGTATCCACATAGCTAACGGAGATCCATTTTGATCAACAACTGTTCCCTTAATACCAGCTGCCGCATTTGTAAACAGAATATCTCCCAGATCGCACACTATGTTAGTAGATACGTCATAGCTGATTTCACGCATTGAATAACCGGGAATTAAAAAACCAAGTGTTCCTCTTGGCAATTTTGGATCCACATTGAACGTGAATCTTCCATTCGGTGAATCATAATATCTGAATGAATTTCTACCAGGCACTATTTTAAAATCGGTGGCTGGCTGTGGCGGTTTTCCGTATAAAATACGGCCTTTTACAAATTTTAATGAATTAAACGTTAGTTCAACATTTTCAGTTCCTACAAGAATATTTGTATTTAATCGAAACAGATAATCTCCTGTTATCGCCTTAACAGTCACCTGTGTATCTTGAGATACCGGTGAACCATAAATCGCAAAATATCCGGCTGCATCTGAAACCACCCGTTCCTTGCCGGCATTTATTTCAACTCCTGGTGCCAGAATGGCATCAGGATAGTTAATCGTACCGGAAATATAAAACATGCCGGTCGAAAGCATCAATTCGATCTGGTTTGTTATTCCATCTTTCCAGATGAAATCAGGGTCTTCAGCATAACGGCCATCCCAGTAATCAGCACGAATTTTCATTTGAATTGGCCGGTCAAGCCTGCTATACTTATATGACATGTCGATATTGATGCTTGTCCAATCAGTAGAATTGATTTTTCTGTTTTTCACAGCATAAATACCTTCTTTAATAACTTCAACTTTATATGGTGAAACTGGTTCTCTGTTTTCGTCCAGCAAACGTATCATTATTACTTTCTTAGGCTCAACTGGCACATTACACACAATATCCCGATTATCCGGAACGTGTAATTTTAATTTTTTATCCCCATTTGCTTCCTCTTCTAAAAATGGACTGGCAAGAACATAGCTGTCAGAATCAATATCAACTGAATATACCCCCGGGGCCGGTACGTTTGAAATACTATATGCACCATTTCCATCTGAGGGATTACAGGCATGGATAGCAGTAGTTTGCCATTGGCGTGATTCTTTTTCAAGGTTCATTATTAAACTCAGGCGATGCTTCGATTGTCCAGGCTGATCCGGCCTGGCTAATACGCGTACTCCCTTCACCGGTTTTCCGTCCGTTGTATGAACTACACCTTTAATCACTCCTCTGCGTTTCAAATACAGTTCAATTTCCTGACTGCGATAGCGCGCTTCAAGGTTACAGGTTATTGGTACATACCCCGGTTCATCAACCGACAATGTCCCTATCGGCATACCAATAATAGCTGGGGCCTGAAATGAGAACCGACCGTTGATATCTGTATTAACCGTCTGCTGCCGTTTGCCGCCTGCAGTTGTGGCAAGGATAACCGGAATACGCTCTGCAGGTTCCTGCGTTTCAGCAATAATGACTCTGCCGGTTACGTGAATATTGGTCAGTGCCGGAAAAACGAAATCGACACGAGTATCTAATGCCGTCAGAAGTATATTAGTCACATACGGCGAATATCCTTCGGCTTCAATATTAAAGGTATAATAACTCAGCGTGAGATTGGAAACTGCATATGAACCGTCTTCCCCCATGGTTATTATTGAAGCAACCGGCTCCCTGTCGAACGGCCGGCCGGAAATATCCCGCGCCTGAGAATTAAGCGTGCAGACTGGTAAGGGATTTCGATTCGCGTCAGTTATAAAACCACGCATAATGACACCTGCTGCCTGATCAGAACCGGATTGTGCTATGTCAGTTTCAGATGTTTGGACCTGATTGGATACCGCTGGAAGAGAACCGGAAGTATTTTGTTGCGGTGCTTCCTGACGGCTGCAGGAAACTAAAATAACAATACCTATCACTCCATACCATTGCCAAAAGATACGTTTCATGATACCTCCCTGTCACTGTTCGGTTGCGCTATTCTCCACCAGGTTTGAACTGCAGATGCTGGCTGTGTCACCGCTGATCTCAATATAATACGGTATTCCCCACGGATCGATGAAATTGTCCGTGCTCTCGACATAGGGTCCCAGCCAGTGCGTGGCATTTCCCGGCTCCGTTAATTGCCGTAGATTTGAAAACGGCAGGCCGGTGTCCATCTCAAACCGAGTAACCGCCGCGGTCATTTCCTGGATGCGTCGTTGAGCCCGCATGGCTTTTACCCTGTTGCCCGCTATCTGCAGCAGCCAGACCAGGATAATGATAATTATCCCCACCGCTACGAGATAAATAAGCAGTTCAACTATCGACAAACCACGTTTTCGCATTTTCACACCGCACAGATGGTTACATACCTGTGACTGATACAGTATTGTATGCGATTGTGGATGTTATGTCAAACAGGTGCGGAATGGAACCACCCTTATTCTTACGTCTTATGACAAACAGGTCGCCGTTCTAACTCCCCCGGCTGTCGCGCGGAAACAAGCGTTATCGCAATTGAAAACGCTTGGAGAAATTGCTGAAATAGGCGATATTTCGCTCTGGGAGATCGCTAAGCTGGTTACAAAAAAACGTTTGAATATCAGTACTGATTACCAGACTTTTATATCCTTGATTCTTACAGCATTCAGTTTTACGATACGATCTATTACCCCTGAAATCGCTAATTGTTCAACAACATGCCTTCCCGAATCTCACAAAGATCCCGCCGACCGTCTCATTGCAGCTACAGCGATATGTGAAGGCGTTCCATTGGTAACTGCTGATAAGCGATTAAGAATGTGTACATCAGTTCGCACGATCTGGTAGCCACTACTCCATCACTCCATCACTCCACTATCATAGCTCACACCCGGCCTCGACGAGACCGGCTACAATTTAGTTGTCAGGGTTCACTCCATTACTCCATCACTCCATTACTCCACTACTCCACTATCATAGCTCACACCCGGCCTCGACGAGACCGGCTACAATTTAGTTG
>CAZCLS010000392.1:0-242 GCA_964499565.1 uncultured bacterium | reverse complement strand
TCAGGGTTCAGGGTTCAGAGTTCACTCCATTACTCCATTACTCCATCACTCCATTACTCCATCACTCCATCACTCCATCCCCGCCTTCTATTTCCGCGGATGGGCTTTGTCGTAGACGCGTTTGAGGCGTTCAGGGGTGGTGTGAGTGTAGATTTGGGTAGTAGACAAACTGGCATGACCCAGCATTTTCTGGACACTGCGCAGATCAGCGCCGGCATCCAATAAATGGGTGGCAAAACTGT
>CAZCLS010000391.1:0-4499 GCA_964499565.1 uncultured bacterium | reverse complement strand
AGTAACACTCACCGCACCGTTGACAGCGGGTGGCAATGTTTTCAGGCGCTGGGAATTAAACAGTGTTTCACAAGGCACAAACAGAGTTTTGCAGGTAACCATGAGCGGGAATAAAACGGCCGTGGCGATTTACAGTCCGTTGAACATTCCGACCGGAGTATCGGCCAGCGACGGAGTGTACAACAACAAGATCAGGATAGCCTGGAGTGCGAGTGTCGGGGCGACAAAGTATCGTGTATATCGCAGTCAGATCAATAACAGTGCCACGGCTGTGCTTGTATCAGGAGACGTAGCAGTTCTCCAATATGATGATACGACCGTGACCTACGGTGAACCGTATTTTTACTGGGTTAAGGCCGGGGCGGGGAGTGTCTGGACGGGCTACAGCGGCGGTGACAGCGGTTATGCGTTCAGCGGCGGAGGTGGAACGGTAACCCTGCTGGATGAAACATTTGAAGGAACATTTCCCGGCAGCAGCTGGTCGATATACGGCACACCGACCTGGGGGGTAACGTCGTATCGTTCGGCGGCGGGCGGCAAGAGCGCCTACTGCTGCGGATCGAGCGTTGCGGCGCCGGGGCCGTATGTGTCCGACATGAGGGCCTGGATGATTCACGGACCGTTTGATCTGGCTGACGCGGTCAACGGGTCAGTATCATTTGATTTCTGGCTGAACTCGGAAGCTAGTTATGATTATGTCTTTTTCGGCCTGTCAACGAATGGAATGAATTTTTACGGCTATGGTGATGACGGTGATTACTCAGCCAGCGGCTGGCTATCCTTTACAATGTATCTGACAAACGCGGCGAGTTTCGGGAATTTATGCGGTGAACCGCAGGTATGGTTCGCCTGTTATTTTTACAGTGACAGCAGTTATGAATTCGAGGGAGCATATATCGACAATGTCCTGATACAAAAAACAGTAGCAGGCGGCGGAACAGCAATGCCGTATGTATTCCCAACCAATATAGCAGTCTTTGCGGCCGGGGGAGCTAGCCGGACCACTGATGTGCAGGTCAGCAATCTTGGCAGCATTAATTTGATATACAGCGTTCCGCATCCGGGAGACGCGTGGCTGGGCATCGCGCCGACAAACGGCGTAGTCCTGCCGGGCGCTACCGGAAACATACGCTTTATTTGCGATTCGTCGGGAGTGGCTCCGGGTGTTCATCACACTGCAGCGGCGATGTATCATAACGCTCCGAGCAGCCCGAAAACAATACCAGTTGAGTTTGTCGTGCCGGAACCGGGAACAACAATGCTGCTGCTGATATGTATTGCAGCGGTAGCACGAAAGCGGAACAGGCACATAATTCTATAAAACAAGGGTTTTATGAAACACATAACAATCATACTTACAAGCGGGTGTATCGTATTCTGCTTAGCAGCAGGGGCTTTAACATTCGATCCGCGTTCAGCGACGGCGCCGGGCCTGCAGCCGGGCACACGGAGTGTACAATCCGGGGCATTCACGTCGCGCCAGATACAACTGGCGGGACAGACAATAGCAACGACCGGCGCTGTTGGGAGTGTGTTGGGATCGGCAGATCCCGCGGCCAAATTCGATATTTCAGCGGCAACTATGCTTCAGAAACCAACCGCACGGGGAACGGCTGCATATATTATTCAGTTCAGCGGACCTGTTCGCCAGGCCTGGAAAGACACTCTGAGCGGAGCGGGAGTACGGCTGTTTCGCTATATACCGGAGAACGCGTTTATTGTCGAGGTGGAGCAGAAGCAGCTGCAGACTATCGCGGAGTATTCTTTTGTGCAATGGATTGGTGAATATAAGCCGGCATACAAGCTGCAGGAATCGATTGTAACGGCCTTGCGGACACGAGCGACTAACGGAACAGTCGGGCAAGACCAGACGAAGGTCGTGACGCTTTGTTTATTCTTGGAGGATGATGTGACAGGTGTTAGAGAGGCCATCGGCCAAGCCGGAGGAGAAGTGATCTCCTATGCCAGCGAACGTAACCAGGGAATTATTCGGGCACGGATACCGTTGTCCGGAGTGGAACAACTGGCGGAGCTGGGCGAAGTTGAATGGATCGAGCCGTATATCGAGCGTCAGCTGCATAATGATGTAGCCGTTCAGCCGCCGCGGATGAACGCTGGTCCAATCTGGAACACCTATGGTCTGACAGGTCGCGGGCAGGTAATAGGACATGCCGATACAGGTTTGGATATAGGCGTAAACAACGGTACGCTGCATCCCGATTTCACAGGCCGGGTACATTTTGCCGTAGGACGGACACGGGCGGGAGCCTGGAGCGACCTGGACGGACACGGGACGCATACGGCGGGATCAATACTTGGCAGCGGTGCGGCTTTGACAGGCCGGTTTAGAGGTGTGGCATGGGAAGCGGAGCTTGCTCATCAGTCCATAGCGGACGCAGGCGGCGTCCTGTCAGGAATACCGCTGGACATAGGCGATCTGTTTTACCAAACCTATACGAATGACGCGCGCATTCATTCAGACAGCTGGGGTTCGCCGGTATACGGTGTTTACAACACTGACTCACGCAACGCGGATATGTTCATGTGGAACCAGCCGGATATGCTGCTGGTTTTTTCCGCAGGGAATGACGGCATAGATGCAAATGCCAACGGAGTAGTAGATTCTGATTCGATGGGTTCGCCCGGAACCGCGAAAAATGTATTAACGGTCGGAGCGAGTGAAACTGACCGTCCGGCTGGTTCAGGCGGCGCTTCATCGTTTACCTGGGGAGCAGGCTGGCCTGCAGATTACCCGGCGAATCCAATCCAAACGGATTTAATATCAACTCCTGATGACGGGATCAACCAGGGCATGGCGGCATTTTCAAGCCGCGGGCCGTGTAATGACGGGCGTGTAAAACCGGATATCATCGCCCCGGGAACCGATATAATATCCTGCCGTTCTCAGGACCCGTCGGCGGGAACCGGCTGGGGAGTGTACAACAGTGATTACATCTTCAGCGGCGGTACGAGCATGTCCTGTCCTCTTACTGCCGGAGCGGCGGCGTTAGTCCGGCAATATTACATGGATCGCAAAGGCGAAGCGAGTCCCAGCGCTGCTCTGATAAAAGCGACTCTTTTAAACGGAGCGCGCTCATTGACACCAGGCCAGTATGGAACGGGGGGATTCCGTGAAATCCCGGCTCTGCCGCGGCCGAACAATGTTGAAGGCTGGGGCCAGGTGGAATTGGAGAACAGCCTGTATCCGACGGGAACGTTACGAACAATATACTATGACAACCAGGCGCTCAGTACCGGTCAAAAAGACACGTATCAGGTAGTGCTGACATCTCCGAGCTGGCTGAGTGTTACGGTCGCCTGGACGGATTACCCGGCCACGCTGGTAGCTGGAACCAAGTTAGTAAATGATCTTGATGTGTATGTGATACGGCCGGATGGCAGTACTAATTATCATAAAGGGGCAGCCGTCCCAGACCGGCTTAATAATGTTGAAGGCATAGATATTCCTGCCGCGGGACTAGGGACAAACACAATCGAAGTGCATGGATATAATGTTCCGAACGGACCGCAGCCATACGCGTTAGTTATTCAGGGGGCAATGAATATCGGTAGTGTCACATCGACACCGCCCTCAAACATTGACGCCAGTGACGGCGGGTACACCGACCGGGTACGGGTGCAGTGGGACGCGGTGTACGGGGCTACCGGCTATCGGCTATTCAGGAATACCGTTAATGACAATGCCAGTGCGGTAAATATATCGGGAACGATAACAGGTTCAAGCTATGACGACATGACCGCGGTAGTAAATACCCCTTACTTTTACTGGGTACAAGCGGGGGATGCCAGTGGCTGGAGTGATTACAGCACGGGCGACAGCGGATATTCCTACAGCGGTGGAACCCAGACGGTAGCACTGCTGAATGAGACGTTTGAAGGAGCATTTCCCGGCACCGCCTGGGCGTTATCCGCATCACCGACGTGGGGATTGACGACGTATCGCTCGGTTTCCCCCACTCACAGCGCGTACTGCTGCGGTTCATCGGTACCTGCCCCTGGTCCATATCCCAACAGCATGAATGGTTGGATGATAACAGGGCCGTATGATCTTTCAGACGCGTATTTTGCTTCATTGGCATTTAACATCTGGGTAAAATGCCCGGATACCGATGACGGATTATTTTTCGGATTTTCGACTAATTTCCCCAGTTTTTATGGGTATTGGATTAGTGGTGATTACTCCGCCAGCGGCTGGCTGCAGGTGTTTCAACAGTTGACGAATGTGTATTATCTGGGAAACTTGGCCGGCGCCCCACAGGTGTGATTTGGGTTTAATTTTTCCAGCGATACTTCTCTGACAGATGAAGGCATATACATTGACAATGTACTAGTTCAAAAAGACGCGGGTAATCCCGTTACTGCCATGGCATACTACGCGCCGACGAATGTACTGCTGCAGATAGTATCAAGCAGCATAGTAACTTCGCAGGTTATGCTGAGCAACATCGGCACGACCAACCTGGCATACTCGTTAAACA
>CAZCLS010000390.1:1329-4538 GCA_964499565.1 uncultured bacterium | reverse complement strand
TCATCCTTCCAGTGCATATACCCGTAAGCCTTGCCTTCATGCGGATCCCCGCCGATCATGATGCTGCGTTCAAGGATGTTTGTGTTTTTTACGGCCCAGTACGTAATCGTACCAAGTGCTTCCCAGAACGGCTGTGTCATCAGCTCCGGTGTAATATACAATTCCTTGAGTTGCACGCCGCGGCCGTAATACAGCATAACATAATCAGCCCATTCTCTCAGGGTTTCATCCTTAAATCCCTCGGAATGATAACGGCCGTGAATGATGCCATGCGTCATGTAAGCTGAAACAGGCACCAGGTGATTTTGCTTTATACACACATTGTATAAATGCGCGTCACGATAGCTGCTGGCCCATTCCCGGGCCGAAAACTGCGGGAAACTGTGGTCAAATCCGCTGTCCCCGGCGCACATCCAGATTGTGTCGGCATACATCAGCCACCAGGGCGAATGCCACAGGCAGGAAGTTACATTCAGAAATATATCTTTCTGGATTGAACGCTCATAATCCAGTAATTCCAGTTCGGCATCAACATTGGCTTCATGCCCGTGCCGTGCAGTATGCGGATAGGCTTGGCCGTTGTCTGCCTGCAGAAAATTGAAGTCATGTTTCATATAGGCAATTGACCCTTCAGTAATCACCCGTTTCAGTGCGGCCCGGATCGCTTTGTTGTATACCGGTCCGGCCAAGTCATAATACGCTTTTTTCTCCCCCCCAACCTCTGCTTGTTCAAAACCCTGGCTGACTCCCCAGTTGACATTCAGAAGATACCCGTTTAACGGAAGCCACAGGCCCAGGCGGCTGCCGCGCGTTTCCAGTTCGTGGGCTATATCAGTAAACCCGTTCGTAAAAGCCTCCCGGTTCGGTACCCATAACGAATTCTTCTCCTGGTACCCGTCGTCCGGTACAAACGAGTCCATGATCAAACCGTATGGTTCAAGCAGATTAGTGCGAAATCCGTCAAATGTCGCAAGCAGCCGGGACGGTGTGATTTCCCTGCCGCGCAAATCATACCAGCTGTTATAATGCAGCATATTCCGGGCTGGAATCCTGATACTGTCAATATAATCACTGAAGAACGGCTTGCGCGCGATTGTGTCCGGCGCGATGCCGACTACAGCTGTTTTACTGACAAGCCCCCCGTCCGTCCCGCCTGTCTGCGCACGAGTATAGCCGGGATAATGAGCCAGGGTTACCAAGCCGTTTTCATATCCTGTTTCGCTGGCGGGATATTCCAGTCCCGTGAAGCATCGTTCACCAATAAATACCGGCTCGCCTTTACCACCCTGACTACAGGATAATCCGGTTTGAAAGCGTTCTACTTCAAGCCGGTCGATCGCTTGCCGCCCGCTTGTTTTCACTATCACCTGCTTGCGCAGATAGGGTTCATATTCCTTGCATAAATATCTGATGGTTATTGCCTCGGGAGCGGATGTGACTGTATTTCCAGCGGGTAGATACGTAATTTCATACACGCCTGGTTCTGTTTCCCGCGGACCGCAGCGTTTGTACGTTTCTGACGGACGGTAGTCATCGACGCTAAACCGGGTTCCGTCCATCAGTTGTATCATGAACTCGTCACTCTGCACTGGTATCTGATATGAACCGGTTCCATCGGTAAAAGCGGATGTAAGCCATACATCGTTGGTAAAAACGAACAGGCGTTGAATATATTTATTGCCGACGGCAACCGACATACCCTGTTTCCCGCAACCAGGAAACAGCATAATAATCAAACCGGCAATCAGAATATACAGGTGTGTTTTATGTGTTTTCATGACAAGTATCTCATGGTGTTATATTCCCATTGTTATTCAACCGGTATTCCAAGCTTTATTCCTTCTTCTCCAGCGGTTTCTCATCCGGTGTATCCTTACAAAGCACGTTATTAATAATATTGATACGTCCCTGCTATGTCAAGTGCCAAAGATACCCATAAACCATCATCCATCATCCATCATCCATCAATTTAACTTGCCTTTATTATTCATTTTCTCTACAATACCCGCTATGAATATGCTCGATGCACAGATAACCCGGGTCCGCGCACTCAATCCGAACCTGAAATTATTCCTCATCGGGGTAGCATTGCTCGGGATTGCCGGCGGCGTGTTTGATACTACCTTCAATAACTATCTGAGTGACACGTTCAATATTTCCGCCGCTGCGCGTGGTTTCCTGGAATTCCCCCGCGAACTGCCGGGTTTCCTTACTGTTTTCCTCGCCGGCGGCTTGTTTTTTCTGCCCGAAACCCGGATCGGTGCAGCAACCGCCCTGCTGGTCGGTCTCAGCATGTTCGGTCTGGCCTTCACCGGCAACAGCTGGTATGCTATGCTGATCCTGATGACCCTCTGGAGCGCTGGCACTCACCTGATGATGCCCATCCGCTCCTCGCTCGGGATGGAACTGGCTCACAGCAAACAGAAAGGCCGGCGCCTGGGTCAACTCAACAGTGTTGCTATTGCCGCCGGTATCATCGGGTATATCATCGTTTGGATTACGATGAAATACCTTAACGCCAATTATTCGATCTTGTTTGTTATCGGCGGGATTGCGGCATCTGTCGCAGCGGTTTTCCTGTATTTCATGCGCATGCCTAACGCTCATTTGCAGCGACCAAAGTTCGTGTGGAAAAAGGAATACTGGTTGTATTACGTCCTGGAATTTTTGTTCGGAGCCCGCAAACAGATTTTTATCACGTTCGGACCCTGGGTCCTGATTCGCATTTTTCAGCAGCAGGCTTTCGTGTTCGCCCAGCTCGGGATCGTCGCGGCTATCCTCGGCATTCTCTTTCAGCCGATGCTTGGTAAGGCTATCGACCACTGGGGAGAACGGACTGTTCTTGTTCTGGATTCATTCTGCATCTTCGCCGTGTGCGCTGGATACGGCTTCGCCCATCTCCTGCCCAATTCGACTGTAGCCCTTGGTGTTCTGTATGTCTGCTTTATTTCCGACCAACTGCTGTTCGGCGCAAGCATCGCGCGCAACACCTACCTGTCAAAAATCGCCCGGAGACCCGAAGACATTTCCCCAACCTTATCCATGGGCGTCAGCATCAACCATATCGTTTCGATGTCAGTACCGGCCGTCGGCGGACTGATGTGGCTCAAATATGGACATTCATCCGTCTTCATCGCCAGCGCCGGTGTCGCCGTTATTATGTTCATCTTCAGCTGCATGGTCCGCATTCCACAACACAGCGAACAACC
>CAZCLS010000390.1:0-1229 GCA_964499565.1 uncultured bacterium | reverse complement strand
ACCTTAAACACATCCGGCAGTGTTTTAGTTCCGAAATCGCCTTTCTGTAATATGCTTT
Source organism: uncultured bacterium (assembly GCA_964499565.1). Classification (GTDB taxonomy): domain Bacteria; phylum Auribacterota; class UBA3054; order UBA3054; family CAZCLS01; genus CAZCLS01. The sequence continues at coordinate 1,171 of CAZCLS010000390.1, read as the reverse complement.
CATTCAACTGCTGATACTGAGCGGCAAAAAGACCGGTGCCAATCAAAATGCCTATCACTCCGCCCAGCAGAGCGTCAAGAGAGCCTTGCCCTGCCGCGCCAATCACTGTTCCCGGACAATACCCCAGAAGGCCGAACCCGACACCGAAAAGCAAACCGCCGATAATACTCTTGCCTACCGAACCCGGTTTGGGATTCAGGGTAGCCAGTCCGAATGCTTTCATCGCGTGAATGCCGATCATAGCTACCAGCACTGCTGTCAGCATGATTTTCACCACTATCATGTTCCGGAACAGAAGCTGGCCGATTATCACATCATAATTCGTCACATTACCTTTCTGCAGCAGAAACCCGAAGGCTATGCCTGTCAACAGGCCCATGAGCAACTGCAGAGACTTTTTCTGATGAAGTGTTGTTAACATCGGAATTCCTCCTTTCACGACCAGAACACGTTATACATCAGCATGGCAGTACAAACGCCCCCGATGAAAAAACAAACAACCGAAAGCCAGCTGCTGAGCGCCAGCTGTGCCGTACCGCTGATGCCATGCCCGCTGGTGCAGCCACCTGCCCAGCGCGCGCCATAACCCAGCAGGATGCCGCCGATAATAGCCGTGGACCAGCGCAACAGCATCGTGTCTCCAAAATTTTCTTTCCAGAGTTGAGGCAGGAAGTGAATTGAAAATGTTCCCGAAAGCTTTGCTGAAATGAAAGCTCCGATGAATATGCCGATTACCAGCATCCACTGCCAATCGATTAAGGGCTGTAGCTTCTGATAATAGGTTTTCCGGGACGCGCATCCTCCCGTTAACATGTTTTCCAGCATGCAGCTGGTCTGAGAAAACGCGGTTGAACAGCCCAGTGATTTGTTTGAAAGCAGAAAAGCAAGCATGTTCAACATTCCAATGCCTGCGCCAACAACGTAAGGTGACCATTCTGTCATTCGCAACCAATTCATAGTACCCCTTTTTATACGAATTTATAACCGTTTCCCAAGTAATCCGACTCCCGGTTTGGAATGTTCACTTGCCCAGAAAACCCGGTCCATGCGGATTCAGACACATCGGACAGGCCGGCGCGTATCCCGCTGCAGAAAAACCCGTCATACCGCCGGCAACGTTATACACTTCTTTAAATCCCTGCATCTTCAGTATGCTGGCTCCCAGGCTGGA
>CAZCLS010000389.1:0-4538 GCA_964499565.1 uncultured bacterium | reverse complement strand
GTTGTCCTGCCAAAAAAGATCTGGCTGATCCTGGACTTCAACTCCTCTGTTAATCAGGGTATCTACGTCAGTTACGACACCAGTACCACCGGCAAATATTCCCTGACCGGTCTGATCGGTGAGCAAGTGCTCAAACCCGATTTCAAGGGCGACTGGATGATTCAACTCGAAACGCTAAAGTAGCCCCCGTTTGTCCTGAACGGTGGACTATCCCGCATACCCCATCTCTCCAGCCTGCGGCCTTCGAGGAGTGGGGGAGTGGGAGAGTGGGGGAATTGTGAGTTGGGGTGCGGCGTGTGAAGGGATGCTGAGAGAATCACTCGCATCGGAGCTGCGGGTGCTACGTGCTGACTGAAGTCATTGAATGTGGGAGGGCAGCTCCGATGCGCGACGTTCTTGTGAGCTATTAACTACCAAGAGTGTCGCACGTATGGAACCGGCCTCCCACGCTGACTGCCCACGCCTCTCTGCGCTCGGAACACAGTCGCCCGTACGGAACCGGCCTCCCACTCTGACTACCCACGACTCACTACCCACTACCATCATCCATCTTCCATTGACCATCAATCATCACCACTCTGCCCTTTTAACCCCTTAATCCACTTAATCCTCTTAATCCCCTTCATCCCTTTAATCCCTTAAAATCCAACAACCCCGCGCACACAATATTCTCTGAATATAATTTCTTTTTTTGCTATACTATTGTTCGTGAAGCATACTTTGTTTGCACTTTTTGTTTTACCGGTCTTGTGTTCGGTCTCCTTCGGAGCAGCCGCGACTATTCCCTATGCCTTGATTCCCGGCACTCCTTCCGCGCCTCAGACGTCTGATCCATTCTCTCAAACCTTGTTACTGGGACGTGAATCCCTCCGCAACAGCGGAAGCGAGCAATTGCCTTTTTATAATGATCCTGATTCTTTTACTGTCCGTTACCGGCTGTTACAGTCCAGTATACCGGTTCGTATCGTTTCACGTAGCATACAGCCTCCCGCTACCGGCATTCTCCTGTACCGCTTTGTATATAAAAGCTCCCGGGTTGTGGCCCGCTACACCCGGAAAACCCGCAAAAAATCCGGCGATGTATTTGAGGAATACGGTCCCTATTCTCTTGAACATTATACCTCCAATCTTTGGCATACCACTCCCTGGCAATGGCAAACCGTTCCCCTTAATGTGCAAAAATATTTTGATTGTGTTCTGCCTCTCCCGGATTGTGTTTCATGTAATAAGGAAGTGTGGGATGCCTCAACCTATATTATTAAATCTCCCTCAGGTGAGTACTGCGTTTATTCCAGCGCGAAAACGTTGCGTTTGCTGAATGACAATCTCGAGCTTGATGCTGATGACCGGGAATTCACGGTCAAAAACATGATCGGGAACATCAGCTCTTACGCTTTTCCCTTTACCTATTCAACCCGGCATACACAGTCTGGTGTTGCAGGTGCATGGTCTGAAACCGAATTTCCCGTCTTGTCCCGGCGCCCTGTTTTCGGTAATGAACTACCCGAAGACGTCCAGTGTGATGTCTTGCTGCTTACCCCGGACGGTATAATTTTTTCTCAGGAGTCAGAACCCCGTGCCGGAACTGCATCACACTATGCCTGGTCACTACTGCAAAACATTCCCGGCATTGATCGAGACTGGTTGCCGGACGCAACTGTTAATACTAAGCAGCGTAGTGCATCTCTGGCTGATATTGTATCGGGACTGGCTTCGTATTGTGTTCAGCAACCCAGTTCTCCCCAGGGCCGCACAACCGCTGAGCAGTATCTGAAAATAAACAGGAATCTGAAAACCAAAAATCCGGAAGCGTTGAAAGATGACGCCCGAATGCTGTTTAAATGTGGCGCCCTTTCGAAACAGCTGGTTAGCTTGTATCTTTCAACGCTCCCGTCTCCCACCGAGAAAACGGTAATTCTACAGGGGTTACTGAAAAAACATCCTCATACAGCCTGCTTGTATGAATGCCTGGCAAGAGTGCTTCTGGAACAAAAGAAATGGCGGCGGGCAATCCAATGCATCAGTCAGTGGCGCCAGTTGGAACCGGAAAACATCAATGCCGATCTGGCTCTGTACCAGGCGGCAACCGGCTCACATCGTCAAACTGATGCTCGTCAGGCACTGGGCCGGATTGTAGAACGCGCTCTGCATGTTCAGCTGCCCCGGCTGCCTGAGCTGTCCGCTTTGTCTGCTTCACCGACGTTCATACAAGGCTTGCTGCATGAAAAAGCCGGAGCATTTCAAAAAGCCCAGGCTGCTTTTCGCCAGTGCATACAAGACCAGCAGACAAATTGTGCGGCTCATCTGGCTATGGCGCGTGTCAGCATGGCGTTGTTACTTCCCGATGCAGTTGTCTTTCATTGCCGGCATGCCCTTGCCGTGCAACCGGGTCATCCTGAAGCGTTGAGGCTGCTGGTTCTGAGCTATGGCTATAAAGGCAAGCTGGACGATGCTCTAACTGCTTATGCCGCGCTGACCGGTTCCCTCGTGCGCGTTATGGAAGAACGGCTTCACCTTCGGGACTGGCAGAACGTCTGGAGTTTGGCGGAGTTCACTCTTCAGGATATGGTCTCGTATCTGCCGGCCGAATCGTTGCTGTTCGCTGTTCGTATGAAAGTTCTGGCTCTCATAAAAATGGAGCGCTACGAAGAAGCTGCTGCTGAATTATATACTTTTGGCCGTGACCAGGCTAATCGACCCCAATTGAGTGACCTGTGGGCTCTGCTCTATTCCGCGTTTAATGAAGATCCGCATGTTGTCGTCATATCAAAAACACCGCTTGACTGGAATGAACGGGCCTTGTCTGTGCTGCGGCCTTTACTGTCGTCACCAGATGTAAAGCCGTCCATGTATCTTATGACGGCTCTGCTGGCTTTAAAATCCCGCGACGATATCGCTGCCTGCGATGCTTTGATGCAATGGTATGAATGTGACCCGTCTGCCTGGCTTGCGCGCTGGATTGCCGATGTGTGCCTGCAGATAGATGAACCCCAACCCGGCCGGCCTATTGATCATAATGATTATAAAACATTTCTGGAAGCCGCTCTATCCTTTTACGTTCAAGCCGGAAGCGGCATCGAAACACCCGGGGTGGTGCCGCCGATGACGTATATAGGCCTTTCCCGGGCGTATCGCCGTAATAACCAGGAGGGTATGGCCCGTTATTCACTCGCAAAATGCCGGGATGTCTTTCCCGGCTTTCCCGAACTCTGGCGCGAAGAATTGGAAGATACCTTTGCCCCGGAGGCGCCGTGCTCTCAAACCAATATAGTCCTTCTGAGCACGTATCTTCGCTATCGACCCAATGATTGCGCGCTGTTTGAACGCCTGATCGGAAAACTGATCCAGAAACAGGATATTGAATTGAAAATTGATCTTTTAGCGCGCTGGAGCCGCACTGAGAGTGAGTGGCCGCGAATACTGCACCCCTGGAAACAACAAACTGCTGCCCGCAATTCTTCGATTGTTAATGAAGCTCTGCCATATACCCGGGCAGAAATTATAAATCCCACCCGCGTTTTTACCGTCAAACTGCATCCAAATTATGAAATGGAATTAAACGAACATACGACGATAGTTCCTCTCCAGTCCGTTCCCTGGTATGCTTTGCGTTCGCGTTATTCATTCAAGGATTTGAGACACGGTATCACTCGCTGGTGGCGGCTTGTTTCAATTGGTAATTCCGCGGCATATCACAGCATATACTCCAACGAACTTTCTCTTGCCAGGAAAAGAACCTCAACGATGATGATAGATGGATTAATGCGCCGGTTCGAGTGGCTGCCGGACACTCCTGAACACTATTACTGGTATGAAGGTAAATACTGCTTTTATCAGCGTGGAAAAGCACGCAGAACAATGCAACCGCGCGCAACCGCCGCGGATGCGTTTTATGATGCCTTTTCACCGCTTCATTTCGGCATACCGTATGACCGGCGGTCTCTGCCTGAACAGCTTCGTCCCTGTTTTGTTCCGCCCGAAGCCATGCGCGTGTTGTGGCAGGAATCGCTCTCTCAATCCATAACTTTTGGCGATCTTCTGAACTGGCAGCCGGCCCGGTTATGCTCGTTCTGGGCAATGCCCCGCGATAACTCGCTTCTGACCTGGATGCCTCCGATGGCTCTTTCAAATGCCGCAATCTCCGCGGAGAATATCCTTGCTGCTTCAGGAACTATTTTTCACTGTCAGGCATCTGTACCTTCTAATACAAGCTTTAGCGCATCTACCGACCGCCTTACACTTACACCTTTGCCGTTCCGCTCTTCCTGGACTTCCTGGCCGGATGAGGGAATCAGATTGCTTTGGGAACATACTTCACCCACTTCTTCCTGTCTGAAGGTTTATATCAAAAGTTATCGCCGGGAACACGGCATCGAAAATAATGGAACTATTGTTCGTGAATATTCCCTCCCGGCCTGCTCATACCTGCGCTGGGAACTTACTGGAAAGGAAATACGTATGATGCCTTCTGGAAGCGAGACTGCATATTCACTTGCTCACGTATTATCACCCTTTGCATGGAAAAACGGGGTGTTTTC
>CAZCLS010000388.1:0-4560 GCA_964499565.1 uncultured bacterium | reverse complement strand
CGTCGGAAATTTTCCCGGCCGTAACACAATTTGTGGAAAGCGCCGAGGTGCCGCAAGCACCGGCGGAAATTTTCCCTGCCGTAACACAATTTGCAGCAAGCTCCGAAGCGCCACAAGCTCCATCGGAAATTTTCCCGGCCGTAACACAGTTTGTGGAAAGGTCGTCGGATCCAATACTGCCGTCGACAATTTTAGAACTCGACACGCTGTCGGATGCCAGCTTTGCGCCGTTCACACAGAGCGCTCCGAGGTCCGAAGTGCCAATCGACAGATCGACTATCTTGGACGAGTTGACACTGTCGGCCGCCAGGGACACCAGGGCGATCGATGCCGATGATATCTTGGCGCCGTTTACCTTCAGGTCGGACGGATCGGAATCGTCGACGATGTTGTCTATCGCCTGGAAGTTGTTGGAAAGAAGGGCGGGGACGTCCTTCAGGTACGAGTTGGTCTGGATGTTGGCCGGAGCCCAGTACCCTGCTCCGAATACAGAGGCGGAGATCGCCACGACCATGATGAGAGTGATTAGTGTTTTCATACGTGTTTTTTCCTTGTGGTTTAGCATTAAAGCGGAATTATTCGTCCGCGGAATAATCAAAGTCAATGTGTTTTCGCGCGTTGATGGCCCGGAGGCTCCAGGTGGCCGACCAGCCCGGGTTCATCAAGGTAAGTTTTGCCGATAAGGACGCACCCGTTTCGGTGTACCAGTCCACCGGATATACCCATCCCGACGGAGCGGCGACGCCGTATGCTATGGATCCGTCGAGCACAAGCTCGTAATCCAGCTGGCGGGGATCGCGCCACCGTTCCGTCTCCGCGCCCGTCTCAATATGGCTTTGGCCTGTCGGACAACCCAGAGGGCTGGGAGGATACGCATAGGCAGAATAGTGTGCTTCGGGCCATGCGTTTTTTGTCTGGGATGTGAGGGCCGGCGAGAGCGCATCCCATGTAGTCGAAAGTTGGGCTTGATGGTCGGCCAGCGTCCAATGTCGACCGCATGAGCTTGTGATCGTGCTTTTGTCGTAATAGCGATCCAGAGAAAAACCGAGGGCGGGATAGAGGTATTCGAGTTTGTTGAGAACGAGTCTAAGTTCGTTGACGTATTCGCAGTAAAACGGGAGGGGTTTGAGCGGATATTGGATAATGGCGCGGTTGTATTCTGCAGAGCGACCATAGCGTTTTGGGCGGAGAGTCCAGGCGCGATTGCCGTCGTCATCATCGCCTCCGACAACAGCATAATCAAGGATGGATTCGAGCGAATCGAACGGCCGCCAGTTGGTGCCGGAGATGCTTTTGTCAGTCGGATAGCAGAAGAAGCGGCCGAGGGGCAGGAGCCAGGGATTTAGTTGGTAGAACTCGACATCGTACGGCTTCCAGTACTCGTTCCAGATCATGCCGCGCAGTCCGCCAATGAGATGCTGAAGGGACAGATAGCCGGCATCGTTTGCTCCGTGATGGCGAAACAAATCCTGCCATGTGATGTTTCGCCACATCAACATCCAGTCCGTTTCGGGTATGCCGGAGTGAGGCGCGTATGTTTTTATCGCCAGGCGGCGCTCGTTTATGGCTTCGAGGATCTGCTGAAAAATAACATCGATAATCCTGGCCGGCGCAGGCTGCCAGGTGTCGATGGCTTTGTCGAAACCGTAAGCCAGAGCCAGCTCGACCTGTTTGTCGGGCGGCAGCGGAGCCCAGAAGCAGCGCTTCAGCGGGTCATATGGTCCTATACGGCAGAACGTATCAGTTCTCCATCCTTTATATCTTCCGTTCATCGTTGCTTTGTTGCGGTTAAATTAAAACACAAACCGGGCATACAAGATCAGTTTTGCCGTCGCCCAGCGGAGCTGTTTCGAAATGCTGATACACAAGGCCGAACCTGCCGATACATTTGCCGTCGTCCGCATCGGGAAGATGGACCTGCACGTCGCCGTGCAGCACCAGGCCGTAGTCAGACGGGTACATGACGTTTGACAAATGGCAACGGAGATCAGAAAGCGTGTCGGAAACAAGAGAGTCGGCCGAAACGCCGGCAGGATCCGTCACGCCTCCCAAGGCACGCAGCTCTTTGCCGGCGATCAGCGCTCCGCCTTCACCGGCATACCAGCAGCGCTCGTCTGCGTTCCAGGGCAGCTTTATCGGGCCGGTTTTGATAGTCTCATCGTCGCCTTCTCCGGACAAACCCTGGAAAGGCAGGGAAAGATTGATGACCGGCAGCTGCGATACGCCCGGCGACGAAGCGGCCGGCACGTCTACCGTGGACTGACCGCGGAGGTGATTGACCGCCAGGCTAAGACTGGCAATGCGGCGTTCGAGATCCGTCACCCGGGACGAAACCTTGACGTACAGGTTCCACAGTTTGGCAAAAGGGTTTTTCAGCATATGACAATCCTTTATACGCGACGGGCGAACTCCAGCACCGAGAAAAACGGCTGGGCCATTTCGTCGGTGAGCACAAGCTCTAACTCGTCGTTGGTGGTTAAGTTAATCTGGCTGATGTGCGCTTTCATCGTACGGAGGCGCATGGCGTATTCGCTCGATTCCGCATCATCCCTGGTGCCGAGTACACAGATACGGTGGGCCAGGGACAAATCCGGATCGTACAGCACGGGCACAGTGCCCGTCGTAACGAGCTGGCGAAGGCGCAGGGCTTCGCGTTTTACCAGGCGTTTGAGAGCAGCCTTGGCGATCTCCCATTTTTCCGACCATGATGCGGCGTCGGCATCGGTGTTCGCAGGGATAAAGTCGGCGACGCTCTTTTCAATGACCTGGTAATCAATTATCGACTCGTCGTATTCGCCCAGGCCGGGGAAGCCTGTTTCGCGCAGGTCTTCCAAATCGTCGCGGCTGGCACGCGACCAGTCGTTTATCAGCGGATCGTCGTACGTGCTGTCGATGCTCCAGACATCGGCGGAGGGCGATATGCCCATGCCGTGGACGCAGATGGAATCGTCTCCGGCATCGCTGTTGGTGGAGAATGATATCTGCTGGTTCGAACTGCGTCCCCGGGCTCCCCAGGAATGCGTAATGTAGACACGCTTGGTGTCGACGGTATAGCGGTCCTTATCTTTGGGATCCAACGAGGCTACATCGATGCCGGCAAGGGTGAATTCGCTCCAGGCCGGTTCCGTCAGGCGGATGTAATTGCCACCGCCCGATCGGGAGATCGGATCAGTCTCGTCTATGTCGGCCTGGGAATCGATGACCGACACCGCCGCGGCGGACGAAACGAACGAGACGCCGTAGCGGTATACCGATGTCGTGTTGCTCTTCGTGTCGGAGACGGTCGTTTCTATGACACCACCCGTTCCCGTTCCGCCCTTGCCGTCGCGTTCGAACTGATATTGTATAATGCCCGACCGCAGCAGAATGCCTGGCACGGGATTGTTGGTGAGTTTGCCGTTGATCGAATACAGGTATGGCACCGGCGTGCATGGTTTGCGGATGCGTCCGTACGCCCCGTAAATTTTGTTGGTGCGGCGGTAAAACGTAGTTATCTTGTCTTTCAACAGCACCGTCGGGTCGACCGTCGAATCGGGTATCACTCCCGCCCAGTGCTGGTTGGACATAGACGTATACATGGCGTCTTCGTCATAATCATCGTTGTTGACAATGTCGTGCGATACGGCATCGTTGCTGGACAGCTGGCCGACCACGCGGTTTGCCTGGGGAATCGCGCGGGACTTCAGGCCGTCGATACCGCGGACGTTGTGGCGCGGGGTGACGGAAGTGCCCGAATCGGCAAAATGGCAGAGATACAGATCTCCCGCATCGTTGAGGGCGGTAGTCGCCAGGGCATCGATGTCGAGCGAGGCTTCGTTAGGCTCTTTTATCCGCACAAATCGCAGGACACACCACTGGTCCATGTACATCCGGAAGTTGCCGACCGCATCGAGCACGCGCTGGACCGCCGCCAGGAGAAAGTCGTTTGATATGTCTATCGGATCGGGCGTGAACGACCGGTAGCGGTGGTCGGCTTCGTCGGGATGGTCGATCGGATAATCATAGTAGTCGTCTTCCAGGTCGGCCACAAAGACCAGGTCGTTTTTCTGTTCGTCGAGACGAAGACCGGCGAACTGCAGCACGATTGAGAACGAAGGATTGAGAGAGGAATAGTCGCGCACATGACGATCGATCGTGCCGTTGTCGTTTTCGCCGTTGGAAATCGAAACCTGGCGCAGCATGTGTTCGACAATCTCTACCCATGAATGCGGTTCCGACGAGGCGCAGCGGGGAATGAAAGCGTTGTAGGTAAACTGGTACGAGACGCCCTGGTTGTCGACGTCGTTCCAGCCCGTGCGGTAGTAATAATTAACATCGGGCGTCTGGTATTCAATTTCGCCCGAAGACCAGATGTGTTTGCCGACAGAGCGCACCCGGGCAAGGGTGACATTCAGGTTCCAGCGATAGTCATAACATGTAACGGCGAACGATTCATCGGTGTCGTTTTCGTCAATCGCGAACCCGACATTCGGGTCGACATAGATGCCCTGCCAGGCAAGGTACTTGTCTATCGCACCCGCGCCGGGGGCGCCGTAATTGCTGCCGGTATACTCGGCCGGC
>CAZCLS010000387.1:3346-4572 GCA_964499565.1 uncultured bacterium | reverse complement strand
CGCATAAGCTGCCAGGGCGGTGCGGGAGCATATGAGTACAGGATTGTTCCCCTTTCTCTCCGCAACCGAATCAGACCCGGTATGCTCGTGTTCTGCATAAAACCTAATACATCTCCCTGACCGGGTACCGGTATAAAGGCCGGGATTACCGCATTGTCAATCGACAATTCCGCATGCACCGAGCGGCGGTCTATTTCCTCCCTGTCCACTCCCGCTCCATACACCGTTCCGGCGGGAATATCTTTAAGCAACGGGTCGTTACAGTCTCCTATTTCAACTATACCGGATAATACTTCCAATGCCATGCAGGGCACTCCTACTATTTCCGCCATCAATTCCTGTGAACATCCCCGCTCTGACATGCAGCCCGGAGCGTGAAAAAAGAATGCCATTGATGAATATTCTTCAAGTCTTCGTACTAATTCCGCCCGCTCGGTTTCTGCGACGTAATACATGTCCGGAAACAGGTATAACCGATACACCGGCGACCGTCCCGCAAGCACATCGGCCAGCAGTATCGTATCGAATGAATATCCCGCCCGTGCCAGAGACCATTGTCTCAATACTGTCAGGTAGTTATACCGCTGCGTACCATGTAACTTCTGCCGGTAACAGCTCTCTTCCGATAGTACTACCGCCACCTGGCTGGTCTGCCGCCATTCATGGCGCAGTAATTCTTCATTGCATTCCCGCAGCCGTTTCATGCATCCTACTAGTTCAGGGTCATGAAACCAGCCGTCATCATGCAGGTCCATCCACCAGTATCCCGCCCGTTTCACAACCGCAGCAGCCCAGTCCCGCTTCATAATGTCGATGCTTCCTTTTATCGTGTCCGGCAGTACAAAATGCGCCATCCACGGCCTCAGCTCTATACGGTTAAAACAGGTCGGTGTGTCGATCTCATGCAAAAACAGTTTGCCATGCTGCCGAACCGCATCAGGTAATGATTGCGCATCCATATACCCGCCAATGCCGCGTTTATCATAATGGCTGGGGGAAATTATGATATCGACACTATCCATTTCCATTACCGTCCGCAAACAGCCATGGCCGGCCCGGGCAGGATTCGTAATATTCCGGTGTGGCCAGTAATACCCGAAAAATACACCCGTAACCTTGCGGTTTCGGCATGCTGCTTTGGCTGCATGTGTCAAGCGTTTTACGGCCGTTGCTGTGCAGGCGGAGAAGCAGGTGCGATAATCAATTATGCGCTGGTCCGCGGTAAG
>CAZCLS010000387.1:1674-3246 GCA_964499565.1 uncultured bacterium | reverse complement strand
TTACCGATCCAGGCGTCAGAGGCAAATGATGCTCCCGACCCTCTGGCGCGCGAACGGTCGCCATACAAATTCAGCAGTGTGCCGTTGGCAATATAGCGCGCTTGCGACCATTCATCCGGAGCGAATTCCCCCCACCATTTTTCTTCTATATAGCCGATGCACACGCGCGGGAAAAACAAAACATCCGGATCGACCGCGATATACTCCTCAAATAATTTATCTAATGCTGAAAAATCATATTCGTCCGGTCCGGTCCACCAGTCGCAGGTATCGCAAACGATATTATTGATGTGCAGCCCCGCCGCGGCAAAATCAGCCATGTATTGCGATGCAGCATACACCATCGCTCCCGTGTTCGGTTCATCATTGATGAACAGCATCGGCGCCCCATTATGCAAACGCACACAACTTTTCATGGTAAAACCATTCTTTTAAATATGTTATTCTAAAGCATTTCTCACCAACTTCCAGAATCTCCAATCCCAAAGCCCGCTGCATACGATTCTCTACCCTCCTTTTTGCTCGCTGTGCATCTGTGAGAGATTTATTCCTTTTTACACGTCACACAACCGGCCTCACCGAGACCGGCTACAGTTGTTCTATCTGTGCAACGGTGCCTGAGACAGCCACCCTCCAGTGTTCTAATGTTTCATGAAGAAAGACCGAAATATCTTTTCCTACATCATTGCGTAACTATGCAGAACACTGGATAACTTCGGCAGCAGATTCACCAGCAGAAATGTCGTCAGCAATGCAATGAACGCTAATGCCTGTGCCGGTATCGCGTATTTCATCAAGGATGGTTTTGTGCGGCAGTGAAAATATATGATGTACAACAGCCAGGTTACCAATGACCAGGTTTCCTTCGGATCCCACGACCAATATACTCCCCAGGCCTCCTCTGCCCATAACGCTCCCGAACATAAGCCGAATGTCATAAACGGAAATGCCAGCCGGATGGTATGATAACTCGCTTCAGTATACCGCTCAAATACTCTCGCTCCTTTGCGCCTGAATATTCCCGCTACGGTCAGTGCGAATGCCACCGCCGCCAGGGAATACGATATCATGTATGCTACGACATGCGGTACAAACCAGGGTGACTGCAAAGCCGGCGCCCTGCTCCACAGTATATCCGTTTCCATGAACAGCGCGCCCAGAAGCGGGATTACCGAAACAAACGCGAAATAGACCGCCAGCCACGCTATCCTGTCTTTTAATCGTAAAACAATATACGCAGGCAGAAAACATAATGACAGGAATATCAGCACATGATACATGTTGCCGAATGGCGGATGTCCACCGGCTACCCAGTTCAGAGCTACCAGCCCGGCATTTATTATCCAGCCCGCTCCGAAAAGCAGTGTCCCCAGCCGCTGTTTTCCCGTCAGCAATGTAATCCAGGCCGCCGCGTAAACCGCCATAGTGGCAAGAATAATTCCAACAACTATTGTTTCAAGCTGCATAGCCTTTCACTCCTTTTTCCCGAAAACACAGCAGGGCAATCCCGGCAATCAAGGCCCACAAACCGCTGACAACGACCATCCGGCCCGGATCGCGCCGGGCGCTGAC
>CAZCLS010000387.1:0-1574 GCA_964499565.1 uncultured bacterium | reverse complement strand
TGTTCGTAACCGGACAGTATAAATAATAGGTCGGAGCGTAATACTCAACCGTAAACCCCGTTACCGTTACGCCAAAATTGAGCGGAAGCGTCGTGCCGTCCGTCGCGCGCAGTTCGTGAATTTCATGTTTGGCAGATACCGGCATGGCACTTTCAATCTTTTTACCGGTTATATACCCGATCCCCGCACCGATCACTATCGCGACTATTGCGAGATGACCAAGATAAAACCCAAGTTGTTTCAGACTGTATCGCCGACGGATGGAGCAGAGCAGAAGAGCTCCCGATAGAATCCCCAGCAGAAGCATAAACACCGGCGTTTTGAATATAACCTCCTGCCCCCCTCCCTGTGCCGGCAGAACTCCCGCAAGCATAAACAGGACAATTATCGTTAATATGACAATCGCGAAGTTCATTATAGTGTTTTACACCATGCGGTTACCGCTGTAATAAATTTTTCTATGTCGTTTTCATTGTGTGCTGATGATATGAAGCCTACCTCGAATTGGGAGGGTGGAAGATATATGCCCGAGCTCAGCATCGCGCGGAAAAACGAGGCATGCATGGCCGTATCGCATTTCTTTGCGTCTTCAAGATTCTCGATCGGTTTCATGCGGAAGAATGGTGTGAACATCCCGCCCATTACCGCGCAATGCATCGGTAATCCTCTGGCCCAGGCCGCTTTCTCTATTCCCGCTGCCAATACACTTCCCAGCCTGGCAAGCTCGGGGTATGGATTCTCCTGCAAAAGTACCTGTATGGTCGCTTTTCCCGCCACAATCGCTATCGGATTACCGCTTAACGTGCCCGCCTGGTAGACCGGCCCTTCCGGCGCCAGATGTTCCATATATTCCTTTCTTCCTCCAACCGCACCGATCGGCAATCCTCCACCGATTATCTTGCCCAGACACGTCAGGTCAGGCGTTATCCCACACAATACACTGTATGCCGTCGGTCCTAATCTGAATCCCGTTATCACTTCGTCAAATATCAACAGCGCTCCGCAACGATCAGCTGCCGAGCGCAGTCTCTCCAGAAATCCTTCGCGCGGTTCTACTAATCCCATATTGCCCGCTACCGGTTCAACGATGATTGCCGCAATCTCTTCGCCGTGCTCCTCGACTATCGTATCTACGGCCGTGCTGTCATTGTAGGCTGGAACGTAGACATCTTCCGCCATCGCGCGGGACACGCCGGCTGATGTCGTTATTCCGCCAGTCAGCAACCCGCTGCCCGCAGATACCAGCACCCCGTCACTGTGGCCATGATAACAGCCGTCAAATTTGATGATCTTTTGCCGGCCTGTTATCCCGCGCGCCAACCGCAATGCCGTCATGACTGCTTCGGTGCCTGAATTAACCAGCCGAATCTGCTCGATTGACGGTATCAGAGAACAAAGCAATTCGGCGAATTCCACTTCCCCGGGAGTGTTGATGCCGAAACTTGTGCCTGACGCTGCTGCAGACTGGATCGCTTCCACAACCACCGGGTGAGCATGCCCTACTATCAGCGGTCCCCATGAACAGCAGTAATCCGTTAACAGTTCTCCCTCAACAGTCTCAATTCGGGCTCCCG
>CAZCLS010000386.1:3211-4586 GCA_964499565.1 uncultured bacterium | reverse complement strand
TTTAACTCGTATGTGTACTCACAATAGAACGGCAGCGGAGCAGCGGGATATTGAATAATAGCGCGGTTGTATTCGGCCGAGCGACCGTGGCGGCCGGGGTGGAGAGTCCATGCCTGTTTATCATCGGCATCGAGTCCGCCGACACCGGCGTATTCAAGGACAGATTCGAGGGAATCGAAGGGCTGCCAGTTCGTGCCGGGAATATCACCGTCAGTCGGATAGCAGAAGAAACGGGCAAGGGGCAGGAGCCAGGGATTGAGCTTATAAAATTCCACATCGTAGGGTTTCCAATATTCGTTCCATATCATAGCGCGCAGGGCGGCGATAAGGTGCTGGAGAGACAGATACCCGGCGTCAGACGCGCCGAGGTGTGTAAACATATCCTGCCAGGTAATGTTGCGCCACATGAGGGACCAGTCGGTTTCGGAGATACCGAAATGCGGGACATAGGTTTTAATGGCGAGACGGCGTTCGTTAATAGCTTCCAGAATCTGTTGAAAAATAACATCGAGAATGCGAACAGGTTTAGATCGCCATGTATCAAGGGCATTAGTAAAACCATAGGCGATAGCTAACCATACCTGTTTATCAGGGGGGAGAGGGGACCAGAAGCAGCGTTTGTTGCGGTCGTAAGGACCGATCCGGCAAAAGGTATCGGTGCGCCAGCCATTGTATCTGCCGTTCATATCAGCACCGCCACGGAAGCGAACAATTTAGTTTTGCCATCGCCGAGAGGGGCAACGCCGTTAAAATCCTGAAACACCAGACCGAGCTGAGCGACATCATGACCAACCGCAGCACCGGGCAGGCAGACATTCGCATCGCCATTAAGATACAGACCGTAATCGCTAACGAAACAGATATTGGAGAGGTGAGCGCGAAGCGACGTTTGCGTATCGCTAACCAGAGAATCTTCAGCGGAAGCATCCGGGTCAGTCACCGCGCCAAGGGCGGCGTTTTCTAGACCGGCAATAAGCCCTGCCCCGGCACCGCCTTCCCACACGCCATCATCTTCATTCCAGGTAAGACGGAGAGGTCCGATTTTGATACCCTGGGTGCCGGACGAGTCGGTATGAATACCGATATAGGCATGATTGAGACAATGCTCCGACACCCCGGCGCCGGTAAGGGCGGAACCGGCCTGTTGGCGGGCAGGGAGGGCAGAGGAAGCGTTGAGATGGTTCATGGCAGCACAGAGGGAAATATTTTCGTTTTCGACTTCACCGAGGCGGCGTTCGAGAGTTTCAATACGTTTTAACAGCTTCTGAACATCATTCATAGTATCACCATTTCAGTTGAGAGAGCAGGCTGCCGAACAGGGTGTAGTTTTGACCCATCATTTCGTCAGTCAATTCAATTTCCAATTCATCTTCAG
>CAZCLS010000386.1:0-3111 GCA_964499565.1 uncultured bacterium | reverse complement strand
CTTTAAGAGAAACAGAAGCGGGAGAGACGGCAAAATCAACAGCAAAGCGATAGGTATTAACAGCGCGGGTCGAAGCAATCGTTTCAGTCGCTTCAACCGGAGCGGCAGGAGTTTTGCTTGACCCGGTATTCAAGCCGATCCAGCCGGTTGAGAGGACAGCGGACGCGCCGGTATTAGCGCCTGTTTGAATACCATTAACCGCATAAATAAAAGGGACAATGCGGACTGGTTTTCTGATCGTCCCCCAGACGGTATGGAGTTTCTTTGAGAAGTGGCGTTGGGTAACAGAATTTTCGGCGACAAAAGAGGCGCTATCAAAACTGCCCTTATTTACCTTGGCACAAAAATGGACATAGGAGGCAGAACCGCTCAATACTTCGGCCTGAGTATTGATAATCGCAGAAGCGACCGGGGCCTTGCCGCGCAGTTGACCGACGACGCGGTTGGCTTTTGGAACAGCGCGGGGGCGGATGTTAATACCGCGAAAGTTATGATAGGATTTAATCGGGGCGCCATCATCATCAAGGAAATGGCAGAGGTAGAGATCGCCGGAAGCATTCAGGGCAGTCGAGGAAGGCAAAGACAGTTCTTCGTGGGCCTTGACGCGCTCGAAATGGAGGCAGTTCCATTGGTCCATGTGCATGACAAAGTTACCGACAGCATCCAAGACTTCCTGGATAGCTTCGGCAACCGAGACGCCGGAAAGGGAAATTGGTTCGGGGACAAAGCCCCTGAAAGAGAAATCTCGTTCGGTTTTGTCGGACCCGACAACCGGGCGGTCAGGGTCAACATAATAATCGCCATTGCCGACCGGTTCGTCAAAGAAATAATCGACATTGGAATAGTCAAAGATACGTTCCGCGCCTAATTCATCGAGCAAGAGGCCGGAGAAGGAGAAAGCCGCGCCGGTGTCGGCGGGGATAGTTTTCTGGAGGGTGCCGGGGTCGCCGGGGAAGTATTCGACCATCGCCTGGCGGATAATATGGCCGACAATCATCACCCAGGGACGCGGGCGCACATTCGGGCATTGAGGAATGAAATGGTTGTATTCAAATTCGTAGGAAACATTATCATCACCATCCGAGAGCCACGCGGGAGTATAGTTGTAGCCATACGTCGGCTCGGCATCGGGCGAAGAAGGGGGAGCAGTTTGAACAATAGTCCCCTGGCGCTCGCTGCTCCATGTACGGCGGGAAACGAAGACGCGGAAGCGGCATTTGTGCATACACCAGCGGTAATCGTAGCAGGCAACGGAATAGGATTCATCATGGCCGAGGTTGCCATCATCGAGCGAAAAAGAAGCAGCAGGGTCTACATAGACACCCTGCCAGGCGAGATAGGATTCCATAGCGCTCATACGCGGATTGGCAGAGGGGGTATCGGAATAGTTATTGCGGCCGGTATAGGCAGAGGGCCAGGTAAAGCCATCTTTAACCGGCGCGATAAAGAGCTTGACGTTATCGAGGTGCCGGATAGGGAGGTTAAGGTCAGGGACGGCTATATTAACATCATAGTCGCTTTTGTGCGTATCGAAATGGCGATTGACGTTAAACTTAATCATGGACGGTTCGGGACCGGAGGCCATAATCGGATCGCCGGAAATAGAGTTAGTGTCAACCGCATCCCAGCGGCGGTTATTGACATAGATTTTCTTTTCGATGTTAGGGTGTGGAGCCACAACAATACCAAAAGGTTAAAGCATTATGGACGAAACAGGGATTTGACGCATAGAGAACGAAAACTTGACCGTCACATCTTTAAGGGAACGGAGCGGTTCGGTCGGTTTGAACGAAGCAGTATCAAGCACAAAATAATTTTTGAACCAAACAGGGGTGTATGGCATAGCAAACGGCTCGCCCGGATCGGCAACAGGTGGAAGCCGAGCGGGCATAAAAGGCGTATCAGTAGGATTGAAAACGCCGGTACCGCCAACGGTGGAAAAATTCTGCGGAATGTTTTCAGCGATTTTAATGCGGGGGTCCGGGCGGGAAACATTAGAATCATCATCGCTACTCGACTGACCGGTAAAGCCGCGCAGGAATTCATAGAGCATTTCGACCTCGCTTTTCACGGCATTGACGGCATAGGTAGCCGAGAGGCAGGTAATCTTGCAGGAGACAGCGCCTTCAAAGGTAGCCACAGCGGCATTAACGCCGGTGCGCTTGAGATACCCGGCTTCGCCCCGCCCAACGCGGCGAACATCGTAGGTAGCTTCGAGGCGGCCTTTTTGCAGTTCAAAGATGTCATGCGTCAAGGTGTATTGCGTTACAAAAATATCATCCGTTTTGGCGACATGGACAAAAGCGGTACCGGAATGCCAGTTGGCATTTTTAACAAAAGGGAGAGTGCGGCGAGACATAATATCACTATACTTCATCAGCTACCTCATCAGCAAGCGCAGTTCGGGGTTATTGGCCCAGGCGGCCAGCACAGCATCAGCAAATTCAGGCGGAAGATTTTCGACTGGACCGAGCAGGGCATCGACAGCGGCCTTCGTTCGCATATAATCAGCCAGAGCGGCGTTAATATCTTTTTGAGTTGCGGCGATCTCGCGCACAATGTTAAGGGTACTGAGGGCATCCTTGTAGCCCAGCCCTTTTGAAATAGCGATATCACGAATGAAATCACATTTTTCGTGACAGACTTCCAGGATATGTTTGTCGGGGCGGTTGAGAATAGCGGCGGAGCGGCGACGACCGGAGCGGGCAGCGTCAGCACGTTCCTTGTCAGCGGCTTCGAGCATACGGGATCGCTTCTCAACATCAGCCAGAGACACATCGTAGAGACGGCTGACAGCATCAGCACCGAAAACGCGCAGCAAAACCAGACAGGCATCGTCGGTCAGGGATTGATATTCAACTTGAGATTGGACGAGAGTAGGTTTCATTATTTGCGTTTTCTAAGATGTTCGTTCATCATTCGTGTTATAATATTATTGGCAGCAGTCGCATCATTCAAAGCAGTCGAGGATACAAACGCGGTAGCTTCAATCGCCTGGCCGGTCGAAAGAGCAAACTGGTCCCAATGCTTCTGATTGATAGATATATTGAGGAAAGCAGGTTGAGGCGGTGGCAGGCCGCCATTGGCCCACGAAGGTGCGGCAGCAGCAGG
>CAZCLS010000385.1:0-4589 GCA_964499565.1 uncultured bacterium | reverse complement strand
CCCTGGGTTCCAAGTATCTATTCCACTCAGCAGGAAAATTATGAATGGAATATGTGGCTCGTTGGCTCCCACAGCCGCACCCCCGATCAACTGACACAGACCAATTCCGTTATCGGCGCCCAGATGGTTTATTGGGAAATGGCGGCCGATACCGCTATCCCCCGCCTGCGCGAAAAAGCTCCTCCCCGCCATGAACGCACCTGGAATCCTTTTGCCGGTCGGTCTTTCGCTGATTTTACGTCCCGGTTCGAACATGTTGATGCCCTTCTGTCTTCCCTGCTTCCGCCTCCCGAAATGGTTGATGTCAGCGGCGTCTATAATGAACCGAATCTTGAAATCGGTCCCGGCGTTATCGCTAACATGACCGGTAATACTACCTTCGGCTATATTACCAGAACCTGCCGGATTCCAGTCATTAATAACGGCTTCCGCTTTACCATCGACAGCGGTAATGGCAATGACCTTGATTATGCCGGCCAGCTTTCCGGTACCGGTACGGTTGAATTCTTTATGGGCCCGTATAATTCTTCCAACCCATACTTCGTTAATAATCCTCTGCGCATTTCCGGTGATGAAGCCAATACGATGGCCGGTACCTTTTATGTCAAAAAAGGTCGTGTTCAACTGGAAAAATCTCCCAGCCTTGATGCTATCTCCGGCAACCTCGTTATTGGCGGTCAGGGCAGTAACGACTGTATCTATCTTAAAGCTGATGAACAGATAAGCGATGCAGCCGCCGTATCTCTGCTCAATTCTCCCGCGGGTGCAGGACCAGGCGCCTACCTTACCTTGAACGGCCATTCAGAAACTGTCTTCAGCATTTCTTTGGCCTCTGATACTAAAATATATACAGACGGTGTCGATGCTGCCGGCGGTACGCTGACGGTAAATGCTCTCTCGGTCGCCGGTGACGTAAAAAATCCCGGTACCTATACCAGTTCGGAACCTTGGATAAACGGTTCAGGCAGTGTCGTTGTTCTGCCCGAACCGGCTGCCACTACCATGATGACTATGTGTACCGCTACGTTGTTTCGTCTAATCCGCAAATCACAATGATTTCAATGAAGGATTTTGTATGACTAAATCTGAAAACATAGTCCGCACGGTCAGGTTTGAATCACCTGAGTATATTCCCATGGGCTTCCATATCAATGCCGCCTGCTGGCATCATTATGATCAACAGGAGCTTCAAGCCCTGATGGCAGCCCATCCCCTACTCTTTCCCAACTTTGTGCCCAAAGACACGGTTGAACCAGCTTACGCCCCGTTCCAGCGCGTCGGCATCCCCTATATCGACGATTGGGGCTGCGTTTGGGAAACAACTGATGATGGGATCACCGGTACCGTTACCAAACATCCCCTGTCTTCATGGGATACCTTTGATTCGTATCTGCCGCCCAATCCAGAACATTCTATCGGCATCGGACCGATTGACTGGAATGTAACGGCTGAAAATATCGCCCGCGCGAAACGAGATGGCCGCCTTGTCCAATGCGGTCTCCGCCATGGGCATACATTTCTCCAGCTCTGCGATATCCGCGGGTACGAAAACCTGCTGTTCGATATGGCTGACAAGGAACCCCGCCTCTTGAAATTAATCAGCATGATTGAAGAGTTTAATATGGCCCTGGTTGAAAAGTATATCGCTCTCGGTGCTGAATGGATGAGCTATCCTGAAGACCTGGGCATGCAGGTCGGCCCCATGATCTCTCCCGATGATTTTGTAACATATATCAAGCCATCCTACCAGCGATTGATGGCTCCCGCCCGTGAAAAAGGCCTGATCGTGCATATGCACTCCGACGGTGATATCCGCTCTCTTGTCGATGATTTGATTGACGGCGGTGTCGAAGTTATTAATCTTCAGGACCTGGTAAACGGCATTGACTGGATTAAACAAAAATTAGCCGGCAAAACCTGCATCGACCTGGATATCGACCGCCAGCAGATTACCCGCTTCGGTTCGCCGGAACAGATCGATGCTTTAATTCATGAGGAAGTTCAAAAGCTTGGTTGCAAAGAAGGCGGTCTGATGATGATTTTCGGCCTTTATCCCGGCACTCCCCTCGAAAATGTCAAAGCCCTGATGGATGCCATGGAAAAATATGCCTTCTATTACACATAAAGCCTGCCAGCACTTACAACTGGCAGACCACATAGTAGGACAGCCCTTCCAGGCTGTCACCGCTCCACTCAACACAATTGGCAGGCCACAGGCTCTGCCCTTAGGACAGCCCTTCCAGGCTGTCACCGCTCCAATCAACACATAATGGCAGGTCACAGGCTCTGCCCTACTCCTCCGCCATCATCGCCTTCAAATCCTTTAAATAATCCGTTGCTTCTTCTGCGGTCGCTTCGCGGTCAAACGCGTCCAGATGCCACTCAATTAATTCCTCAGGCACATCAGCTAAAAATTGTGATGGTTTGCGCGGTTCTAATGTTCCAAACTTCATCCGCGCTTTCGGATACGTTATCACCAGCTCTCTCTTCGCACGTGTGACCGCTACATAAAATAATCGCCGTTCCTCTTCCAGCCCCTGCTCAGTGATAACCGACCTTTCATGCGGCATTATCCCCTGTTCAGCTCCCGCAATATACACATACGGAAACTCTAGACCTTTGCTCGCGTGAATCGTCATCAACGGCATCTTGTCTTTTGTCATTTCCTCGTCATCATCATTGTTTAACAAGGTAATCTGCCGCAAATATTCTTCCAGAGCAGGTTTGCGCTTGCCCCGCTCATAATATGCTATGCCTTCTATCAATACTTCAACATTCGCCATCCGGCCCGCTATATCTTCAGGTCTTTTTAACGTTTTCTGCAACTCGCGCTGATACTCTATTTTTCCCCATAATTCCCGCGCGCACTCAGACGGCTTCAGCCTGGTCAGCTTGCCTCTGATCATTTCCATCAATTCATAAAACTGTTTCAGATTATTCCGCGTTGACGGCTTCAGCTGTTCCTCTTTCTCTATCTCCGCCAAACTCTCATACAGCGAACAGTCCTTCTCTCCCGCTATCGCATGGAGCCGATCCAGCGCCACGTCGCCCACTGCACGTGCCGGTACATTTATTATCCGCATACATGCTTCTTCATCTCCCGGATTTACCAGCAAACGTAAATATGACAGAAAATCCTTTACTTCCTTGCGATCATAAAATTGCATCCCGCCAACTAATATGTACGGTATCTGATATCGCCGTAATACCTCCTCGAATTGCCGTGATTGCGTATTCATTCGCATCAGAATTGCATAGTCGCTGTATGCACTCGCATTCTCCCGCCGGTGCTTCATAAGATCTGTTACTACCATCTCCGCTTCCAGCATGTCATCCGGGGCAGCTAAACACCGGATCGGTCCCCCCCGCTTTACCCGCGTCCATAGTTTCTTTATCTTGCGGTCTTTGTTCTTTTCTATGATCGCGTTGGCCGCGTGTAATATCGTCGGAGTCGACCGGTAGTTCTCTTCAAGCCGGATTACCAGAGATTCAGGGAAATGTTTCTCGAAATCTAATATGTTCCTGATCTCCGCTCCCCGCCATCCATAAATCGACTGGTCGTCATCCCCCACGACACACAAATTCCGGTGTTTGCCCGCTAACAGGTGGATCAACTCAAATTGAACCTGGTTCGTGTCCTGATACTCATCCACCAGAACATACGTGAACTGCTCTCGATACTTTTTTAACTCACTGGAATGTGTCTTTAAAAACCAGACCGGCCTTAAGAGTAAATCATCGAAATCTACCGCACTGCCTTCTTTCATAGCCATTCGGTATCGCGCCCATACTCCCCGCAATACATACGCGTCAATCTCATCATGCGACTGTATCTCTATCCCACTCTCCGTTGCTACTCTCATCCTGTTCATCGTGAACAGTATATCCTCCGGTTTATACTTCTTCCAGGATATCGACAGCGCCCGCAACGCTTTCTTTACTATCGTTATCTGATCACTGCGGTCATATATCGAAAATCCCCGGCGCAATCCGAACGCTTTGCTGTTTTCCCGTATTATCCGTAGTCCCAGACTGTGAAATGTCGATACCTGCATCTGATCCACTTGCTTGCCAACCAATCTACGGACACGCTCTATCATCTCTTTGGCCGCTTTGTTGGTGAAGGTAACAGCCAGTATATTCGCCGCCGGTATTCCCTCCCTCAACATATTTGCAATTCGATACGTTATTGTCCGCGTCTTACCCGTTCCGGCTCCCGATAACACCAGTACCGGTCCGTTAATTGTTTCTGCCGCTTCCCGCTGCTGCGGATTTAAATCATCTAAATTTACCATATGAAAACATAAAATATTGTTCTTGTTAAAAGGGCCATAAGTATACCACTTACCCTTCAGATTGTAAAGCGATGGAATTTATAATACTGTATTTGATTTTTTATTTTACATGATTTCTGCTATAATTATCTTTCTTTTTATCGAACCCATATCTTTTTATCATTATGGAGGATATGCCAATGAAATCTAAAACCGAATATCTATGGTTCAATACCAGTAAGCATCGCGAATATTGCAATATCACCGACAAGGTCCAGTCCGTTGTTTCAGATAGCGGTATTCAGGAAGGTTTGG
>CAZCLS010000384.1:0-4616 GCA_964499565.1 uncultured bacterium | reverse complement strand
GATTTACGCCGTTTGACGGAAAAGTAGTAATGCTGGAAGAATCGCCTGACAATGCCTCGTGGGCCTACGCGGGCAATCCGATCGTACTGAATGAAAAGTTCGTACGGGAAGCGATATCGCAGATGGACCAGGGGATTGTATGCTGCGGCTGGGTGCATGAAATGGGGCATGATTTTGATTTTGGGGGCTGGTACATCTGGAACGGTCCGGCGGCGGAGTTCCAGGCGAATTTCAAGCTTGGGTACGCGGTAGAAAATCTCATGACGGAAGGCAGTCCGTTTACCACGCTGAGTTGGTTGAAAGAGGTAGACGGCAAGCGCCCCAAAATAACCGGTCGCAATTTTGTTGATGGATACTTTTTTGGTTCAGGCGACAAGTATCTTGCGAGTACCGAGCGCGGTTGGGAAGCGATCACGTCTGATGAGATCCAAGCTTTATTTCTGCGGATAGTGCGCAAGCACGGCTGGGAACCGATCAAGAAATGGTATCGCAGTTACGACATCCTGGCGAAGAACGGGTATCCGAGACCTGACACACCGGACAAGATAGTAAAGCTGATGTGTGCCCTGCTGTCGAAGCATACAGGAGAAGATCTGCAGCCGTTGTTTGAACTGTGGAAATTTCCGGTAACGGCTGATGATGTAAAAGCGATGAATGAGGAATACGAACTGGACAAACTGGAAGTTCAGATATAACGGAAAAGAACTGTGCCGGCGGCAATTGACTGCTTTATAACACCATACATACGATAATGAACAACGATATACCAGCTAATACACTGACAACGGGAAGCGATCAGATCGCCGCGGTGCGGGACGTGCTTCAGCGACTGACAGGGGAACGCGCGGACGCGTTTTTGCTTGAAATTATAGCCCAGGAAGACGGGCATGATGTGTATGAATATGAATGCCGGAATGGTGAGCCGACCATCCGCGGCACAAGCGGTGCAACGATAGCGCGCGGCGCGTATGATTTCTTACGCAGTGTGGGCCATGTGCACTGCTCGTGGGAAGGCAATAATGTAGAACTTCCCGGCGAATTTCCCGATATAGAGCTGAGGCGGGTAGTCAGCCCGTTCCAGCACCGCACGTTTTATAACCAGTGTACGTTCGGATACACGACAGCATACTGGAATTGGGAACGCTGGGAGGAAGAGATAGACTGGCTGGCGCTGCATGGCATAAATCTGCCCTTGGCGATGGTGGGTCAGGAGTCTATCTGGCGCATGGTCTGGAGCGAGATGGGGCTGGCATACGAGGATATAGACGAGATGTTTTCAGGTCCGGCATTTCTGCCCTGGCACCGCATGGGAAACATCTATACCCATAACGGGCCGATACCGTCCGGCTGGCATGAGAAGCAGATAGAGCTTCAGAAAAAGATCATTGCTCGCATGCGGGCTTTGGGGATGCAGCCGGTTGCGCCGGGATTTGCGGGGTATGTGCCCAAGGCGTTCAGCCGGTTTTTTCCCGACGCGGATATCAAGCGCATGAAAGCATTCGCTGAATTCGACAACACGTGCGACAGTTATGTATTAGGGGCGAAAGACCCGTTGTTTCCGGAGATCGGGGCGAAGTTCATCCGGAAATACAAGGAAATATTCGGACCGGTATCGTTTTACCTGGTTGACACGTTCAACGAGATGATTCCGCCCGTGGGAGAAGAAACTCGCTACGATGATTTGGCGGAGTATGGCATAGCGGCGTACAATTCCATCAAAGCGGGGGATCCGGACGGGATGTGGATAATGCAGGGCTGGATGTTTTCATTTGACCGAAAGTTCTGGGACAACGAGTCGGTCAAAGCGTTTCTGAGCCGGATACCGGATGATCACATAATCGTACTTGACCTGGAATGCTCACGTTATCCGATGTGGAACAAGCTTGAAGCGTTTTACGGCAAGCAGTGGATATATTCAATCGTGCATAATTTCGGGGCGACCAACTTTCCGTTTGGAGATTTGAAGCACTATGCAGCCGACCCGGCGGTAGTGCTGCGGAATCCTGAAAAAGGGAATTTGACTGGATTCGGCATAGCGCCGGAAGGATCGGAGACCAACTCGGTAGTGTATGAACTACTGTGCGATGTGATGTGGCGGGATAGCGCACCCGAGCTGGCGGAATGGCTGCACGCGTATTGTGAAGACCGTTACGGAGCATGTCCGCCCGCTCTGGACCGGGCCTGGGAAATCCTGGTAACGAATATCTATGCCATGAAAGGACTACGCGCACAGCGATATATGCGCCGGCCGAATCTGTTATCCGACGCGACCCCGCCATTCAACTATACCGAGCTGGGACAGGCGATCAGGAATTATCTTTCCTGCGGAGCTGAACTCGGGCATAACGACCTGTACCTGCGCGACCTTACGGATTTGCTGTTATTGTATGCGGGCACCGTGGCGGACAACCGGCTGGCGGCGGGATTCCGGGCGCAGATTGAAGGCAACGGAAAAGAGCGTGACAGCAGGCTTGGCGAATGTTTCGAGCTGCTCAGGCGGCTTGACACGTTGATGGAGACGCGTCCGGAACAGTGCCTGACGCGCCTGGTTGATAACGCGCGCTCCTGGGGCGATTCGGACTCAGAGGCGGATTATTATGAGACAGACGCGAAAATGCAGATCACGATCTGGGGTGGACCGATCCTGGCTGATTACGCGGTACGGGCCTGGGGTGGAATGATACGGGATTTTTATATACCCCGTCTTTCCTTTTATATTGAGACGGTAATCGCGGAAGGCGAGGAAGCAGCTGCGAAGAAAATCGTGGAATGGGAAGAAGCCTGGTGCCGGAAACCGGGAGTATCAGTGCCGCCACCGGGCATAGACAATCCGGTGGCGTATGTACAGGAGCTGATGGAAGCGTATGGCGGAGAGCTGTTACAAATCACGGGAGAACCGGTAGGACAATGGAATCCACAGATGCTGAAGGAAGAAGAATTTGAAGAGTACGAATGGGATATTACCGATATTGTTGACCGGGCGGGGGTATATACCGTCAACTACCAGTGCACGGACGGCTATAATTACACATTTTTCAAATGGACGGCACTCTATGAAGACGGGAAAGAAGTAAGCCGGGACACGCATGACGGGTATACCGGGATAGTATCAAGCAAGATGAACATCTATCCGTTAAAGCTGAAAAGTTACAAACCGGGTGGGGTATATACACTGCGAACCTGCGCCAAAGGCTGGAACGGTACATACTGTTACGGCAATGTTTCAGTCAAGAAAGCGTAAGGAACAAAACAAACGTGAATCAACATTAAAAGGAAATCACTATGACAAAACCGATGTTAAGGCCTGAACCGCCGATATGCCACGCAAAGAACAACTGGGATGAAAAGAACCGGGTACTTACGTATACCTATAACGGACGCACACTGATACACATGCATATACCGGGGACGGCGCAGGTAAGGCCGCGGGTAGAATCTGACGGGGAGATGTGCAGCATACCGTTTAACCAGCAGATATACACATCGGTGCTGGAAGCGGAGCATGTGCCGGTAAAATGCACGTTCACGCTGTCGACTGAAGCGGTCTGCATGCAGCCGTTCCGGGCCCGGGCGGAACAGGCGATTCTGGGGCAGGTAGGCCGCCCGCTGATCCACGGCGTGAGCGGATTGTATGATGTTCTGGACGATTATCTGATCGACTGGTATGGCCGCGACTGGGAATGGGCACAGGATGAAATGACGCTGAACGAAGATGGGACGCTGTCGGCGACGATCAACCTGGACCTGGGGTATAAAGCCTGGATCATCAATCTGCGACCCCAGTATTACCGCCGGCATCTGGGCTATCCGTATCATGAGCCCTGGAAAACACGGCCGGAATTAAAGCCGGTGAGCGGGTGGTGTTCCTGGGAAGCTTACCGCCGCGATATTACGGAAGAGAACATTGCAGCGGTCACTCGTTTCATGGCAAAGAACTTCAAGCCTTACGGATTTGAATATATACAGATCGATGACGGGTTTCAGAAGCAGCCCATAGGGATATCCAAAGACCGGACGTTGAAGGATCACTGGCTGACATCGAATGAGGTATTCCCGAATGGGTTGGAAGGGCTGGTACAAGACATCCGCGAAAACGAACTGACCCCGGCGATCTGGATCAACACGGATATCCGTGAGTACGATCCGCCGGCCGACGTGCCGGACTGTGTGCTGCGTGATGAAAGCGGCGAGATAGTCGATGTCGCGTTCATGGGACCGGCGCTGGACTGGTCGGACGACACGATTGCGCGACATTATGTTCCAGTCGTGCAGGCGATGAAAGAGCTGGGATTTAAGTACATCAAGATAGACGCCCTGCGGCATACGATCTACGATGCGCTGCAGACGATGGCCAGGAAAGGGCTCTGGTCAAATGATGAAGTGGAACAGCGTTTCCGCACGTTACTGGTGAAGTGCAGAGAAGCGATGGGTGACAATGTGTATTTCCTTGTCAGTTGGGGAGTCTTTACGGAAGCAGTGGGCCTGTGTGACGCGTGCCGCATTGCAACCGACTCTAATCCCGCCTGGCGTAAAATTCGCATGCAGCTCGTTGAGCAGGGACGCTGGTGGCATACGCAGCGGATACTGTTTGTAAACGACCCGGACCATGTGTGTAT
>CAZCLS010000383.1:2070-4618 GCA_964499565.1 uncultured bacterium | reverse complement strand
TTAGATTCACATATTTCATCAATCAGTTTCGTTATCCACACCACAAATTGCAGTGCTAATTTGTAAACATCAAGTTTTTCGTGTCCGAAATATGATTGCATGCATTTGCCTACATTTATCGAGAACGAGGACGAGAACGACAACGATTTCTCGTTCATCCTTTGCTTTTCTTCATATTAAACAAGGCCATAATCACGCCCATGGTGATAAACGCGCCGGCGGGCAGAACCATAATGCTGACCGGCCGAAAGCCAGGTATCAGTTCGTATCCGAAAAATTTGTTTGCTCCTAACACTTCACGGCAGCTTGCGATGATTATAAGCGCCAGCAGAAACCCGATGCCCATCCCCAGCCCGTCCAGTGTGGAACGCAGAACATTGTTCTTAGATGCAAAAGCTTCCGCCCGGCCCAGAATAATACAGTTTACGACTATCAGCTTGATAAACAAGCCGATCGCCTTGCTGATATCGGGAAAATAGGCAGCCAGAACCAGGTCGACAATCGTTACCAGCAGGGCTATAACCGTGATATAGCACGGTATCCGGATTTTGGCCGGTATGAAGCCTTTTATCAGTGATATGATAATGTTTGAGAACGTTAACACGAATATCGTTGACAGTCCCATCCCAATCGCGTTCTGCACACTGGTCGTTACCGCCAGCGTCGGGCATAATCCCAGGGCCAGCACAAATACCGGGTTCTTTTCCCACAAACCTTTAATAAATTCTTTGATCATGACGCACCTGATAGTCTTACAAGTAACTTCGTTCCAGTTCTATTGCTGAGTTTGCTGTTTCTGCAATGCCAGGAATGCTTCGATCGGTTCCCGCACCGCGCGTGTCACCGCATCACTGGTAATTGTCGCGCCGGATATCGCTTCAATATTCTCGGTCGTCTTTTCCTTGACGACTTTGAGTTGATCAAGCTTTTTGCCGGCAAATTGCGCCTGAAACGCCGGGATCGGTGTTTCAGTCTTGACTTCTTTCTTTTTTGAGAATAATCCGCCGATCGCCTGCCATAACGTCTCCGATGTCGGGATCGCTTCTACTTCCGCTCCGAGCCCGGGAGTTTCGGCCTGGCCCAGAACCCTGATAGCTTTTATCGTACCGCCCGGCTCAATTCCTGTCAATACAGTCACCTGCGACTGGTAGCCTTGAACGGCATATTGCAGTTCATACCCGATCACCGCATTCTGCGCGTCCAGAACTTCATAATAGGTAGCCGGTTTTCCCTTCACTGAAAATTCTTTCGCTGCGCTGAACGAGGCCGCGCCGGGATAGGCAATATTCTGTCCTGCCAGCAGTTTTTCCCGTTCCTGCTGCGTGATTTTATCTTTGGTCAGCTGGTTGACTCCGTGCAGACTGACCCCTGCTACCCCGGCAATGATCATCAACACCAATGCATAATGAATAAATTCTTTCATTTTGTCCCGAATACTCTGTTAGGAAAATAACTGTCTATCAACGGTACCGTTATATTCATGATCAGAATTGAATAGGATACCCCTTCCGGATACCCGCCGAACTTCCGGATCACAAATGTCAGCAGTCCACAGCCGACACCGAAAATCAGCTGGCCTTTCGGATTGAGCGGACTGGTTACCATGTCGGTGGCCATAAACCAGGCCCCGATCATCGCTCCACCGGCCAGAATGGCAAAGAGCGGGTCTCCGCCGCCGATTACTGTCGCCAGGGCCAATGTCGCCAGGAACGACACGGGTATGTGCCAGGTAATTATTTTTCGCATAAGCATGAATATACCGCCTGCTAAAATCAGCAGAGCGGATGTTTCACCGATACAGCCGCCGATATTGCCGATAAACATGCTTTTGTACAATTCAAAACGCGTGCCGAAGGCCTGGATCAGTTGCGGCATGCCATGCTCCTTAAGAATTCCCAAAGGTGTAGCAGTGGTCAGCGCGTCCAGTTTTGCCGCCGTGCCGACAATTTTCCAGGTTGTCATGTCCTTCGGATAGGCCGCCAGCAAAAACGCCCGTCCGATTAAGGCCGGATTGAAAATGTTACAGCCTAACCCGCCAAACGCCTGCTTGCCAATCGCCATACCGACAAATGTTCCTATCACCGGTATCCACCAGCTGATAACCGGAGGAATGTTGCACGCCACGAGCATGCCCATGATCACCGCGCTGCCGTCCGTGATTGTGACCGGCACTCCCCGCATTTTCTGGATTACCGCTTCGGTTCCTACCGCTGTAGCAACGCAAGCGCCTATCAGCAGCGCTGAATACCAGCCATATATCCAGACACTGTACAGGCAGGTCGGCAATAACGCGATAACGACCCCCCACATGATTTTCCGGACTGAATCGTCCGTGCGGATATGGGGAGACGATGATGTGTAAAGCAGTGCAGCCATAGGAGTTTCAAGTACCAGTTATCGGTTAGTGAGTATCAATTACGGGTAAATAGCCGTTGATGGCGCAAACAAACGCACGTGTTCATCTGACTGGGATAAGCACATCTCCCGGCATTCCGTTATTGTTTTGCGCAGCACGGGATGCATCGTTTGTGCCGCGATCTCCCGCAGG
>CAZCLS010000383.1:0-1970 GCA_964499565.1 uncultured bacterium | reverse complement strand
CCCCGCGCAGCTAAGTGCGCAACAGCAGCCCGGAGATTGGCCAGGCGGTCGCCCTGATTACTTCCCAATCCCGCAAAGCACAGTTTCATGTTAATACAGCTTAAGCGCTTTAATCCTCGCTACCGCTTCCCGCAGCCGTTCTATCGGGGCTGTCAGAGTCATGCGGACATATCCTTCCCCGCTGGGACCGAATCCGTTTCCAGGCGTCGTAACTATTCCCGCTTCTTCAAGCAGCCGCAGCGTCGTTTCGGCCGACGTCATACCTTTCGGCACCGGTACCCAGACATAAAATGCCGCCTGAGGTGGTTCGACCGGGCAGCCACACTCTCGCAATCCCTGCACCAGGCAGTCGCGCAGCTCCTGGTACATCGTCAATAGTTTTTCGTGACAATCCTGCGGACCGTTCATTGCCTCTATGGCCGCATCCTGTACTGCCCCGAATATACCGGAATCAAGATTCGATTTTACTTTTGCCAAACCTTGCAGAATCGCCGCGTTGCCCATCGCAAACGCCACGCGCCAACCGGTCATGCTGTAGGTTTTTGACAGAGAATAAAATTCAATACCAACATCTTTCGCCCCTTCAACTTCCAGAAATGAATGCGGTTTGACTCCGTCATAATACACATCACAATAGGCCGCGTCGTGACATACTATGATGTCATGTTTTTTCGCAAACGCGACTACTTCTTCAAAAAAACTGAGCGGGGCGGTAACAGCGATCGGATTGTTCGGATAGCAGATAAACATCAGCTTCGCGCGCCGGGCCACATCAGCCGGTATCGCTCCCAGGTCCGGCAGGTAATTGTTTTCTTTCAGCAATGGCATCCAGTATGATTCTCCACCGGTAAATAACGTGCCGGAATGATATACCGGATAGCCCGGTTCGGGAACTAATACGATATCTCCCGGATTCACAAATGCCAGGTGAATATGGCCGATGCCTTCTTTGCTACCCAGCAGCGGAAGTACTTCAGTTTCATAGTTCAACGTTACCCCGAACCGGCGCTGATAAAACGCCGCCGCGGCTTTGCGCAGCGCGACTTTGCCCTGGTCAAGCGCGTACTGATGATTAGCGGGATTTTCAACCGCTGTCTGTAACGCTCTGACGATATGCTCCGGCGTCGGTGTGTCAGGGTCGCCTACTCCCAGATTGATCACATCCTTGCCTTCAGCAATGACTTTACGTTTGACTTTATCTATTTCAGCAAACAAATACGGTGGAAGTTTTTGAAGTCGTTCTGATAAGCTGATATTCACTCGTTACTCTCTCCTTTACATTATATAATACGGCTTGTAAAACGGGTTGAATTATAGCAAAAGCAGTCTGAAAATGCAAAGCAGTCGCTACCCGGATTATTAGTTTGTAACATGTCTGCATTCCTGTCGGTTCCCCTTCAGGCATGCCAAGCATTGACTACCCAATATGGAGAGTAACAAAGTCTGCACATTCATTGAAACTCATTCACCTCCGGGATAAACCCGAGGGGGTCTTATACGGAAAAAGCTGCTCAGCCGGATTCGCCGAAATCGGCTACCTTTGAGTTGTCAGGGTTCAGGGTTCGGGTTTTCTCATCAAACCGTGTACCCCTAACCATCTTTTAACTTTAAACCTTAAACCCAACTCCACCGACGGGTGGACGCAAGGCCCGCCCCAACACACCACTCCCATCATCCATCACCCATTTACAATCCTATTCGAAAGACCCCGGTGGGTTTATCCCGCCGGTGTATCAGATAATCTTCAGAAAGACCCCGGTGACCTTGCGTCGCCGGTGAATCAGTTTGTCATAAGCAAGACTGTCTTCTCCCCACACACTGCCGGGCAGTCAATCCACAGACGGCTTTGAGGGGAGCCATCCGCATGTTCGCTTGTATCATATTCCTGCCGGATCCCCTACAAGCATGCTAATCTTTGACTACCCCATGTGAGGAGTGGCAATCCCAGCGCCTTCATCGAAACTCATTCA
>CAZCLS010000382.1:0-4621 GCA_964499565.1 uncultured bacterium | reverse complement strand
AGCAGGCCGCAGCAGCGAGAAGATAACCTGCAAACCGTGAAGGTTTCACATTATGAAATATAATGATTAGAACGAGCTTATTATAGCGCAATTTTATTTTTTTTGCAATGGCTGCAGATATTGAGGATGGTTGATGGATGATGGAGTGGTAAGGGTTCAGGGTTCAGGGATTACCAGGCGGGATCGGACCGGATGCGCAGCCAGCCTGATTGACGGGAATGATAGAGGTAGAGATTAGTACCATCGCAGGCCAGATCGCCGGGGGCGCCCGGAGCGGAGCGGGAGGCGGGGACGGGCACGCGCTGATAATAGCGGGAATCCCATAGTGAGCGAGCCGGGGCAGAAGTGACAGCGGCATCGACATACGCGCGGTTGGCAGCCGCTGCCCACAGCCAGTTAGACGGGCCGGCGAACGAGGCGGAGTCGGGTGAGGGGACATAGACGGTGCGGGAATGGTAATCGTCACGGGCCTGAACGGAGTATTGAGGACGCAATTTATACATAGTGCGCAGGCCGCTGCGGGCGCTGGACAAGCTGAGATTTTGTTCGCCGCACAGTTCGATGCCGGAGCGGGGAATAAGCCTGATATAGTCATTCATGCGGAAATCGCGGACCCACAATTCACCAGCAAGATCGAACACAACGGCGCGTTCATCAGCAGATTAGAATTGCAGGGACTGAATTAATTTGAGAGCATTAATCCATGACATGTGCAGCATGATAGGGAACTCGTAGGAATCGTACGCACTTTTGAATTTGAACGTGATGGTAGTAACATGAGACGAGTTGTCGAAGTCGAAGCTGACGCGGCAGTCGTCATAAGGATAATCCTTGAGCCTGTCAGTCATGATCGTCACGAGCTGTTTATCCATACCGGCTTGCATGCCGCCGACATACTTTTTAGATTCGGGGAAATAAAACGTACCGCTGCCGGCGGAGGATAGAGAGCCATGCAGGGTTTTGACCCAGGTATGAAAGACGGAAGTAGCCAACTCGCCGTTAAAAATTCCTTCCAGGCGGTTATCATGCAATTTGAAGGTAGAGCAGACAGTTCCGGCATTAAGGTTAGTCACGTGGAGCAGGATATCATATTTAAAGCGGCTGTAATCGGCATTGAGTACTTTACGGCGTGAAAGTTCGCCGGCGGCATCGACGATACCACCGAACAGCCGCATGCGGCTGGTAACCAGGTAGACGGTATTAGAGGCAAGCTGGGCTTTGGCATACAGATTAGAAGCGGCTATATCGGCATACCGGCAGGCGCCGGCATCAATCAGAAATGTGCCTTTGAACACAGAGAAAAGATATGACCAGCGGTCGGTTACCGGGCTGCCGGGCTGCCAGGCGGATTTTGTTTTCAGCATAGCCGTCATGTTCATTTTTGAAACGCGGGTGTCGGCGGCGGGAAGACGGGCATCGACGCCTGAGAGGCCGACAGCGGCATACATGTTAGTGACAAGAATCCGCGCGGGAAGCAGGTGAAGCGTGGCATGCATCGTTCCTTCCGCGGTGCCTTTTGAAACCGTTAGGGGCAGGGGAAGATGCAGCTGTACTTCTTTCAGAAGGCGGGAAAGCGTGAGCGCGCGACCATCGAGCCTGACATCGAACACATTGGAATGTTGAACAAGGGAAGCGCTCCATTCGGATTTGAGGGGTTGAAACGAGGAGCACTGCATCTGCACGCGATTATGAAGGGCGGTACTACCCGCCATGCCTGACAGGCTTAGTGTAGCATGAAGAGGAGCGCTGAGCCAGGCAGAGGCTATATGAACGGAGATATTAGTCGCTTTGAAAGATACATCGCACGGTGATTGCAGCATCTGCCACCACAAGGAGGTGCCTTCTTGAACAGGCTGAGCCGGGCTGGTCGCGGGGTGGGGGGGAGGAACAGTCCAGAAAAGATCACCATCGTAGAGTTCGACGGAAAAAGAAGGCAGACCATTGGTGAAGCCGGTAACGGCAATGCCGGCCCGGAGCACAGTGGCGGTGGTCGATCCGCCGTTGAACGATACGTCATACATGGTTGCTCCGCGGCGGTTCCAGACGATGCTGCCGATAGAAAGAGTGTAATCGGGAGCCAGGAAAGAAACCGATAGGGAAACGAGAGGTTCGGGGAAAAAATACACAATACCCAGCAGCAGTGCCGCGATGAGCAGAATCAGCAGAACGGCGTGGGAAATACGGCGAAAAATAAAACGGAGCATACTTTCACGCGGATGATTCATAATTGATCCAGGGGTAGAGCATTGGCGATAGTAGTGCCGCGATACAGGAAATCGCCGCGGGAGGCCTGACTGGTGAGGGCGACATGGAGCCGCCGCGCGGATTGTTCATCATCGCACAGGCAGACAATGGTGGGACCGCTGCCGGTAATCCAGGCGGCGCGCGCACCGGCGTCAAGGGCTGTCGTCAGCATAGCGGGCAGGGACGGCAGGCATTCCATAGCGGCCAGGGCCAGATTGTTCCAGATATGATCGGCTATGGCAGCGGGATTGCGGGAGGCATAGGCCGAGATAAAATCATCCGGGTCGCGGTGAGGGCGGAGAGCCTGGTCGAACCGGGTGTAGACAGCGGCGGTAGAGAGGGAGGCTTCAGGTTTCCAGAGAACAATATGAAACACAACCGGATCGAGAGGATTGAGGAGTTCACCTATACCGGAGCAGCAGGCGGCGGGAGAACCGAGAAAAAAAGGAACATCGGCGCCCACCTGCAAAGCCAGGGACTGCAGGTCGTTCAGGGGAATCCGGCACTGCCACAGGCGGGAGAGGGCAGTAAAAGCCGCTGCCGCGTCGGACGAGCCGCCGCCGAGGCCCGCGCCGACAGGAATCGTTTTATGGATAGTAAGCGTAGCGCCGGCTGAAACACGGCAAGCCTCTTTGAGAAGTGTGGCGGCGCGGGCAACAGTAGTAGAATCAGGAGGACAGCAACAGGCCTGAGCGGGATCGACGCAGACGATGCGGCCGTCCCGGCGCGGGGAGCATTCAATCCGGTCACACAGATCGATGGACTGCATAACGGTTTGAAGGGGATGATAGCCGTTGGGGCGGGGAGGGCAGACATCAAGGAACCAATTGATTTTGGCCGGGCAGGAAATAGTGACAGCAGATATTGATAAAGACGAAAGCATGTAGAAGCTCACACAAGGAAACGGGAATAAACCTGAAAGCTGGTCGAAGGCCGCAACATCAATTCAGGGAAGGTCGTCAATTTTGCGTTGAACATCCTTATTTTCGGCATCAAGCCGAAGAGAATTAAGCCACATTTCGCGGGCTTTATCCGGCTGACCGAGCTGCAGGTAAATATCGCCGAGGTGTTCCATAATGACCGGGTCATCGCCTTCGAGTTCCCGTGCGCGGAGCACCTTTTGCAAAGCCTGCTCAAATTTTCCCTGTCTGAAATAAATCCAGCCCAGCGTATCGATATAGGCGCCGTTGCTCTGGTCGAGTTTGAGGGCCCGGGTAGCCAATTCTTCAGCGGCGGGGAGATTCGTACCGCCGAGGGCAAAGACATAGGCGCTGTAATTGAGCAATTCGGGAGTAGAGCGATGGTCGGGGGGAATAGACTGAACCAGGGAAGCGGCTTCCTGATAGTGTTGTTCGGCCGCGGCGATATTACCAGAGCGTTCGTCCTGATCAGCGAGAGAAAAGAGCATACGGGATGCTTTAATATATAAGGTGGAATTGACGGGATCGAGAGCAATGGCATCACGGTAAACGCGCAAGGCGTCCCGACTACGGTCAAGGGTTTCGAAAATCAGGCCTTGTTTGACCAGCAGGCGGATTTCGGGGTTGGACGCCACTAATTCGTCGAGTTCACTCAGAGCCTGGCGCAACTGTTCACGGGCCAGTTCGGCGTCACCGCGCTGCAGGGATTTGAAGCCGGTATCGACATACACATCGGCAATACGTTCCGCGAGGACGGAATCGGCGGGAGCATATTCGCGCGCCTTACGGTAATGGGCCACGGCTTTATCAGGTTCATTACGCAATTCATAAAGGACGCCCAGGCGGGTATGGAGGGATGAACCGGGATCGAGGAGAACGAGATGTTCATACGCGTCGATAGCTTCTTCAACGCGACCGAGACCGTTATTGAGGGCGGCGTATTCCCACCACAGATAGGTTGAATCGGGGGCATACACGAGGGCGCGCTTCAGGTACACGACAGAGCTGAGAACGGCTTCGCGGGCAGTGGCGCGATTCATAGCGGCAATACGCGGATTGACAGCAGAGTGCCTGAGATACGCCGAACGAAGATAGTAGGCGTACCCCATGGCACTGGTGCGTATGGCATTGAACCGTTCGCGCGCCGCGCTGAAATCAGCGGAGGCCGGTTGCCCGGGTGATTCGGCACGAAGGAACGGGGACAAAGCAGTTGCGCAAAACGCAACCAAGCCGATCCATAGTTTCAATCGATGCAAAAACATGGCACCAACGGGGTACTGGCTTCAGGCGCAGGTTATTTATTCTTATGACGATTCGCGCGCAAGCGTTTTTTACGCTTGTGCTTATTCATTTTCGCTTTGCGAGTCTTACGGCCGCACGGCATATAGCAAACTCCTTACATGTTACTTTCTACGCACTTACATTATAGCATAGTGCAGGAGATTATATCAAAAAGT
>CAZCLS010000381.1:0-4623 GCA_964499565.1 uncultured bacterium | reverse complement strand
TTCCGTATCATGGCAACTACTGCTGCCGGTAGTGTATCTGTCATTTTATTGTCCTGGTTGTTTAATAGTGCCTGCTGTTCAGCAGCTCGTCTGTTACCGGCTGTTCAAACCAGCGCGTTGACATCTTTGTCCATTTGGGCACGGCTTCCCCTTTCATTATCTTTTCCACCACATCAAACGCCGTGGGCCCCAGCAATGGATTGCACTCGACCGTACAGTTCAGTTTCTCCGCCGCCATCGCCTCAAACGCTGCTTTTACTCCGTCTATCGATACGATAATTATATCTTCCCCCGGTTTCAGTCCGGCATCTTCAACGGCCTGGATCGCCCCGATTGCCATGTCATCATTATGGGCATAAATCGCGTCGAGGCTGATCCGCTCTCCTTGCGCTTTTTTCAACAACGCTTCCGTTACCTGCTTGCCGTTGGACCGGCGGAAATCACCTGACTGCGACATCACGATTGTAACCTCCGGATGCTCCTTCACTACTTCTTCAAATCCCTGCTTGCGCGCGATTGCCGGAGCGGAACCGGGCGTTCCCTGCAGCTCAAGCACATTCCCCTTTTCATTCAGCTTTTCTACCAGCCAGCGCGCTGCCATCCGCCCTTCCTCAACGCAGTCAGGCCCGATATGCGTCACGTACAGTCCCGGGTCAGATGTGACTATACTGCGGTCAAGCAGGATTACCGGTATTTTTGCCTTCTTCGCTTCCTGCAGTACCGGGTCCCAGCCCGTTTCCACAACCGGTGCCAGAATGATCAGATTGACTCCCTGCGCAATAAACGCCCGCAAGGCTTTGATCTGGTTATCCTGCTTGTTCTGTCCATCCGAAAATTTCAGTGTTATGCCCCGCACGGCCGCTTCGTCTTTCATCGATTTCGTTTCAGCCGTTCGCCAGGCACTCTCAGCGCCAACCTGAGAAAAACCAATAACTAATTTCTTCTCCGCTGGTTCTTTCGGCCCGCAGCTGCTCAGTATCAGCACTGCTCCTGCAAGCGCCATCGGCCATAGTGTTTGTACCATCTTTGTGTCTCCAGTTCGTTATCTTTATCGTACCCGTCCCAGCATTATTTTACTTTCCATTCCAGAATCGCCGAACTTTTTTCCGGCTGTAATTCTACTTCCAATCGTAATCCCGGCGTTGTGACCGGTTCGAATTTCACCCCTACATAGCGGTTCGTTGTCAGTTCATACCCGCTCTTGTTCTTGACCGGTTTCCATTCATCTCCTTCCCGGTACAGCAAACGCCATGATACCGGCAAGTCACAAAAACGCGGATTGTAAAACCAGTATACTTCCGCTGCCGACACATTGGTTTCAGCCGCGAAATCATATTGCACCCATTCCACTGTTCCCGTCTGCGGCCACCAGCCGAACATCCCGCTTGACCAGTCAGTTGAATTGAGCGGATCTTCCTGGTTGTTTATCCCCCGCAATCCCTGCCGGCTGCGGCGGCCCGTAACGGACGCGCTGACTGTGCTCTCCGATGCTATTGTCGGCGGCTGCACCGGTCTGGCCACTGTCTCTTTTTCCGCCAGCCAGACCGCCATCTCACCCCGGCCGCGGTGGGCCCAGGCATAATACGGTATCAAGGTTACTTCCTGCTCCGCCTTAGCCGTGTTCGTGCTCCCTTCCGGATAATATATCAGCTCCGCCTTACCCTTAAGCGTCATTATGCCGTTGAACAGTTCAGGATTGTATTCCGGTTTCAGTTCCGTGCCAACCGGCAGACACAGGTCAAACACATGCTTGCTGTTGTCCGGCCATTCCGCGCAATAGACTATCGGTCCGCGTTGGAAGGCTGCCAGATCCTTGTTAGTCCTTATCGCCGGATTGCTCCATATCCGCCGGACCGGCATCGGCAGTTGCATCTCGATTGTGTCGCCCGCTTTCCAATCCCGTTTTACTATGGCGTATCCGCTCTGGATTTTCAAATCCGCTTTCTCACCATTAATCGAAATTTCCGGTTGCTGCATGCTTTCTTTTTCGAACAAATATAAATCTCCCGGCATTACTTCGTTGCGCGCCCAGCCCGGTATGCGTAAGGCCAGTGCCCCGTTCACTTCCTTCGCCGGCTTTACCGACAGTGTGATTGCGCCTTCCCAGGGATATTCGGTCTTCTGCGTAATCTCCACCGGTACATCCCCCATGACGGTATGCATAACACTCGCGCCATAGAGATTGACATAGACCGTATTGCCTTTCGTGGCATACATATATCCCGGTACCGTGGCGATAAACCGCGCCACGTTTGGCGGACAGCAGGCGCACTCGAACCATTCACTTCGCTCATGCCGCCCGCTCGATGCCAGCGGATTCGGATAGAAAAACTTCTCGCCGGTTATGGCGTATCCGGCTAACAGCGCATTGTATAACGAGCGCTCCAGCATGTCTATGTATTTCGCATCGCCCGTCAGCTGAAACATGCGCTGGTTGAATAACACAAACGCAATCGAGGCGCAGGTCTCACAATACGACCGCTCGTTAGGCAGGAAGTACGGACTGCCAAATGATTCACCTCCCCCTTGCGCGCCGATGCCGCCCGTTATATACAGTTTCCTGGCCGCAATATCATCCCAGATGCTGGTCAGCACGTTCATGTATCCCGGCCCTGCCGCTTGCGCTACCACATCCGCCATGCCTGAATATAAATACGTCGCCCGCACCGCGTGACCAACCGCTTCGTTCTGGTTGGTTACCAGGTCCTGGTTCTGATTGTATTCCAGATCCCTGCCCCGCCGCCCGGTCTGTTCGCGCTGTTGCGCGCGGCCGCGCTGGTCAATGAAAAATTCCGCCAGGTTCAGGTAATTGGTGTCTCCCGTCAATCGGTACAGCTTCACTAACCCGATTTCTATTTCCTCGTGTCCCGGCGGATCAGTTTTTTTGCCGGGTCCGAATACGGTCCGGATATGCGCGGCCAGCCGTTTGGCGATATCCAGTATCTCCCGCTTGCCTGTCGCGCGATAATACGCGTCGGCCGCTTCGAAAAAGTGGCCGGCACAGTATAATTCATGCATGCGGTCAACATCAGTCCATTTCCTGCTCTTCTCCCGTACACTGTATAAATTGTACAGGTACCCGTTGGTCTGCTGTGCCAGTGCAATCAACCGTACTAAGGTGTCGGCATACGCTTCCAGCTTCGCGTCGGGCCGGTTGCTGAGCGAGTAGCCCACGCTTTCTATCGACTTGTATAAGTCCGAATCATTGAAATATAATCCCTGGAATGTTCCCGTGACGATCCCCGCCGTTACCCGGAAATTGTCGATGCGTCCCGTGTCCTCGCATTCGCGCAGCACATGCGGTATCGTCACAACCCGGTTCGTCTCCAGGCGCGGCTGCCAGAACGTGTCGGTCATCTTCACCGTCACAAACGGCACCGGCTGGATCGGATACTCCGCCTTAAGCGCCGTCGCGCAATACAGCAGTCCCGCTATCATGAGTAATGTCATCGTTGCTTTCATTGGTCCCTCGTGCTGGTTGTTTTTTGAGCCTCTATGTGTATCTCTAACGTGAAAATGTGATAAACTTCGTGAATAATGGCGTGATCCGTACAATAGCTTCCATTCCTTCTTTCCTGCGTTCCAACAATCCGAACTGCTCGAGATGCCGTAATATCCGCTTACTCATAAATGCCGCCTTTATCTCGTCGCTCCGGTCTGGTATCCCCAACGCTTTTACCTGAAACGGCTCTAAAACATACTCCGTTAATTGCTGTACGGTTACCTCGGTATCCGCATAATCCATTATCCGCCACAGCAGTACTCCCAGCAACTGTTGAAACCCCGCCGCCATGGCAAGCCCGTCAAAATATCTCAGGTCTACCTCGCCGAATAGCGTCTTGAATAATCGATAATATATTGCGCCGGCCTGATCCCTCTTGCGTATTTTTCTGCCTTTCGCCGTCACTTCCATCGTATTATCGACCCTTTTGATCATTCCCGTATCTTCTGCCCCTACTCTGGCTAACGTAACGGCATAAATATCCTGTTCGATCGGCATCGTATAATGTTTGTGCTTTTCCGCTTCTTCCTCTGCACACGCTAACCCTTCATACATCTTTAATATCAGCTTTCGCGGCAGAAAACCTTTGGCTGTCAGTTTTACCCTTCCTTGCGCTTCGATCATCTCTATCAGTCGTCGTACGTTCTTCAGTATCCACACTCCCGCCGTGTCTTCATACGAAAGTTCACGGTTGAAGTTGATCAGCTCGTTCTCTTCAAAAAGCGGAACCTTCAGCAATTCCATGTTCCATTCTCGCTCCTCTGCTAATATCCGCGCCAGAAACGCCTCCTCCAGCTCCTGCACTAACTCTTCCTCATTCTCATCGCAATACTGCAGGAATTGTTTGTTTGACTCAACATCCGATATGTCGAAATCGTGCTTCTGCGCCAAGGCTACCATTGCGTCTAAAACCGATTCATCCCCTTTCGGCCTGTTAGGATCCGCCAAAATCGGTTCGAGTAATTCTATCTGTAATGCCAGCTCATTGCCTTTGGTTAAAGCGTTCCGGCTGTAAAGAAACCGCAGAAATGCACTCAGCACCGGGCAAGTGTTCGCGCATACTATCTCATCCATATATCCCGAACCTACATACTCCAGACAAAAAAACTCCAGTAATTCGT
>CAZCLS010000380.1:0-4628 GCA_964499565.1 uncultured bacterium | reverse complement strand
AGGTTTTTTCTTCGCACAATTTTTCGATGCCGCGGTGATTGTAACCGATATCAAGGTCGACATCGACGACTTTTTCGCCATCGACATGCAATCGAAAATACTCCGGCTCCTCGAGCAGAGGCATAAACGGGCCAACGGGAATTATTTTGTGTTCAGCCATAGGCATAATCGAATCAA
The DNA here is from genome assembly GCA_964499565.1 of uncultured bacterium. Taxonomy (GTDB): domain Bacteria; phylum Auribacterota; class UBA3054; order UBA3054; family CAZCLS01; genus CAZCLS01. The sequence continues at coordinate 4,451 of CAZCLS010000380.1, read as the reverse complement.
TCCTTAGCGGTCAGCAAGCCGTCACGGCGCAGGCGCGCTCTGATGGCCGCGGTACTTTTAGTATCCTCACTGTCACGCCGCAGGGGATGCAGGTCATCCGGCCAGTCATCCGGCAGCAGGAGGCGTTCGGGGCCGGGATGATTACGGAACGAGACTCCCAGCATTTCATGTATTTCAGTTTCGATCCAGGCCGCGCCGGTCACAACGGGAGTAATGCTGTCAATGACGCAATCATCCTTGGGGATCAAGACGCGGACATTGACAAGCATATTATGGCGGTCGGGACTGAAATGATACAGAATATCGATACCGCGGGGGGTATCGGTACCGGTAGCGATAACAAAGCGCATACCTAAGTCTTTAAACAGAATCCGCGTTGTTTCGACAATATTTTCGCGTGCCGTCCGGGCAAAGATACGGCGGTCTGATTTGACAATGAAATCAGTAACGACCGGAGCCAGGGCGTCTTCAACGGTTTTAGCGTACTCGTTCATGCAATCACGCGGGTTGTACAGGTTGTTTCTGTTCAAGCTTTTTCAACACTTCGGCAGCTTTGACTACTCCTAATATAATGGCTTCCGGTTTGGGCGGACAACCGGGAACATAGGCATGGACTGGAATATAGTGGTCGAGAGGATCACCGACATTATAACTGTCTTTAAACAAGCCGCGCGAGCAGGCGCAGCCGCCGATGGCAACGACCAGGACGGGTTGAGCGCACTGGCGATAGATTTCCTGGACACGCGGAATGGTTTTGCGATTCATCGACCCGCATACCAGGAGCACATCGGCATGCCGGGCGCTGGCAGCGAGGAGGCAGCCGAAGCGCTCGATATCGAAGCGGGGAGTCAGGGCATCGAGCACTTCAATGTCGCAATTATTGCACGACCCGGTGCTCAGGTGATAGACCCAGGGAGATTTGGCCAAAGCTCGCAAGCGCAGATTCATATACCATTTTCAGGTTGCATTATACAATTACCAGCCATACAGAGCGAGCGCAATGCCTGCCAATGCTAACAGCAGGGGAACGCTCCAGAAAAATTTTACCGCCTGGTCGATCCTGAGACGGGGATTTGTATTACGAATAAGGGTAACCACGACGATGAATGCGATGAATTTCAGAATGCTGGCGACAGAGCTCCAGACACCGGAGAAAGACATCGCGCCGCAGAAAAAGACAATCAGGGTCATCGGCACGACGAACAGCAGCATGGCGCGCGTAAGTTTAAACAACGCCAGGGGCGGTCCTGAATAATCAGTGTAAGGTCCGGCGATAATTTCGGTTTCAGCTTCAGGGATGTCGAAGGGGACGAGAGTCAGTTTGGCCTGCATGCAGGGAATCGCGGCCAGCAGGGCGAACAGGCCCGAGAAATGCAGCATAGCTGCTCCGTGTTGAGCCTGGTAAGCAACCAGACTGTCAAGCCGGACCAGGCCTCCGCTCTGGATTATCGGAACCGTAATTGCCAGAATAAAAGGGAGTTCATAGGCTAAGATCAATTTCATTTCACGGCTGCTGCCGAGAGAGCCGAGTGGATTGCAGGTTGAAGAGCCGCCGATAATGACGCACAGGGAAGGAATGGTCAGCAGATAAACGACCAGGATAATATCGCCGGAAAAAGAGAGCGGGGCGAAAACCGGCCAATTCAGGATGGGCAGCCAGAGAATGAAGGAAACGACGGTAACGGCCGCGAGACCGCCCAGGGGTGCCAGCAGGAAGGGGATGATACGATTACCCTCGGGAACGATGGTTTCCTTGCCCAGCAACTTGACAAAATCATAGAGAGGTTGAAGAAGAGGGGGACCGACGCGCCATTGAACGCGCGCGGTGACTTTACGATCGATCCAGCTGGAGAGCATCCCGACGGCACCGGTGAACAGGAATCCCGGGAAGATCAGGACAGCCAGAAAAATCCATAAAAAAGTACTAAGATCCATGAGAATGACCCTCTCACCACCAGCATAATAAAACAGTACAAACAGAACAAGGTGGTATGGACTATACTATAGTATCCGGACAGCGCATGTCCGGCATGTTTATGTTTCCGGACCGGTGGCGGCGCGTTCCCAACGCGCGCATCGGACCGCAAGTCTTTTTCCGATCATATGAACATCAGCATCAGCCAGGTACGGACTGCCGGCATCGATCCAGTGCAGGACGCCCGCGGGAGCGGACGAGATGCAGGGCGGTTCTTGGTCGCCGGATTCAATGCACTGGTCACAGGTGCCGCTGATATAGGAAATAATATCCGGGTTAATAACGCCGAAGGGGCAGGCGGCCACACAGGAGCCGCATGCAACGCAGCGCAGGTTGTGGCGCAGGACGGAACCGTCCTCCTGTTTTTCGAGAGCTTCGCGCACGCAGGCCTTGACGCATGGTTTATCTTCACAGTGCCGGCACAGCAGGGCGAACGTGGCGATTTCCTTAAGATCATTCATGCCGGCATTATTGGGATGGTAGAAATAGGCGCAGGCAATATTCCGGCCTTGAACCTTGGCGGCTTCATCAAGATCAAGCAATAATACTTTTTCACTCATAGGGTGCCTGGGGTACAAGCCTGATTAATCCCAGATTCCTTCGAAATCTTTTATCGTATCATACGTCATAACGGGGCCGTCTTCGCAGACGAAATAGGGTCCCAGACGGCAATGGCCGCATTTGCCGATGCCGCAGCTCATGTTTTTTTCCATAGAGAGATATATGTTTGATTCGGCAAAACCGAGTTTGAGCAATTTCAAGGTTGCGAACTTCATCATGACCGGCGGACCGCACACGGCAGCGATGGCATTCGGGATATCGAGGGGCAGATCATCGAGGATGGTCGTGACGACACCAACGGGACCGTGCCAGGAGCCGGTTTCGTCCGCATCGACTGAAATAACCAGGTCGAGGGGGGATTGCGGGGACTGCCATTCCCGCATCAGAGATTTGAAGATCAGGTCCTGGGGCGAACGCGCGCCGAAGCGGACGACCAGTTTTTTATATGTATCGATGCGGTCGATGAGGGCAAAGAGCAGCGCGCGCAGAGGAGCGAGACCGACACCGCCGCCGACGACCAGAATTTCTTTGCCTTTGAATGTGGTGTCAATCGGATACTGTTTACCGAGCGGCCCGCGGATACCGAGTGATGCGCCGGGGGAAAGGGCATGCAGGATATCGGTGATATGGCCGGCTTTCATGACCGTGACATCCATTTGCTTGCTTACAGCGGGAGAGGATGAGGGAGTAAAGGGAGCTTCGCCGACGCCGGGAACAGACAGTTCGACAAACTGGCCGGCTGAAAACGGCACGGGCCATTCCGGTTTAAGCACGAAGGTTTTGATGGAATTCGACTCGGTAATAACATCAAGAAGTTTTGCCGGGACAGGTTTGTATGGATTATCAGGCATCGGCCACCTCCTGAAGAATTTTCCTGATATCCAACTGGCCCAGACAGGCGTCAACACACCGGCCGCATCCGGTGCAGGCATACCCTTCTTTAGCTTCAAAGGGCGCGATGAATTTGCGTTCGATCCGGTGGCGCACGCGCGTCTGGCGAGATTTATTGGGGTTGGCGCCGCCGGCGACGCGCGAGAAATTTTCACTCAGGCAGGAGTCCCACACCCGGGTTTGTTCGGGATTACCGCTGGCACTCAGGGCGTGACGCAAAAAGAAGCAATGACAGCTGGGACAGACAAAATTACAGGCGCCGCACTCGACACAGGTTTCGGCGATTTTGTCCCAGACTGGATTAGACCATTTCTGATTCAGGGAATCAACCAGGTTGTCGGGCAGATCAATATTCTGCTCACGCAGGCTGGCGCGCAAGAGTTCCTGCATGGCGTCACGTTGGTCGGCTTGTCGTTTCAATTGTTCGGGCGTAGCCGGTTGAAAAGCCTGAGCGTGCGTGGTAAGGATTGCTTGACCTTTTTCCGTACCGGCGGCGACAAGGTCGCCATCGGGGAGATGCGAAACGATAAGATCGGCAATTCCTTCAGGGAAGGGGGTATGGCCGACCGCGACGCAGAAACAGGACGGCAGGCAGCTGGTACAGTCATCGGCCACAATAATAGTTTTGGCGCGCCGCTCGGCATAGAACGGTTCGACGAATGCACCTTCCAGAAAAACGCTGTCAAGGATTTTAAGGGCGAGCAAGTCACAATTTTTGATACCGAAGATAACAGTTAGTTTAGCTTCGGGGATATCGCTGCCAACAGACTCGAGGGGATTGAAAAACAGGGTTTTGAGGGATTCAACGACGCGGTGAGGGGCAGGTAAAAATGGCGAAAAAAACTCCTCATTCCCTTGTGTCCAGTGCCAGTGATTTTCGATCAGCTTCGGCACTAAAAGGTTGGCGTCCTTGGAAAAATTAATATAAAAAGACGCTCTCTGCTCGCTTGGAATAAAACAAAAATTCATAATAACCCTTGTGAATAATTCCTCGTCTTCGAGCAAGGCGATTGCGAACAGTATA
>CAZCLS010000379.1:0-4632 GCA_964499565.1 uncultured bacterium | reverse complement strand
ATAATACGGCAAAGGAATTATAAACACTATGCATGCTATGGCTGAACAGACGAACAAGGAAAAATACCTGAACGGGAATTTTCTGCTTCAATATTTTTTGCGGCAATTTATCAAAACCATATCTCAAACCGCCGAGGAATGCCGACCCGCAACGATATTGGATGTTGGCTGCGGCGAAGGATTCGTGGCGACTGCCGTTGCGAAGCGTCTGCCGGACGCTTCGCTGCGGGCTCTGGATATCAGTCCCGCAGCGATCGAGTATGCCCGTTCTCATAATACCAGCAAGAATCTTTCCTATGAAGTTCTGGATTTGTTTTCACTTGCAAAGGAACCGGAACACTATGACCTGGTGATATGCAACGAAGTGCTTGAACATCTCAATGATTATGATTCGGCGCTGAAGCTTTTATGTCAAAAAGCAAAAAAAACGGTGATTATTTCCGTTCCGAATGAACCGTATTTCAGGCTGGCAAACTTCTGCCGCATGCGCTATATGAGCCGGCTGGGCAATCACCCTGAACACGTTAATTGCTGGTCTCGTAAACAAATTACAGCTTTGGCCGCTCAGTATGGACGAGTGAATGCCGTCAAAAAGCTGCTGTTCTGGACTGTCGTGCAGTTTACGCCACAGGCCTGATCCCTAATTCCGCGATAGACGTAGTTCCATCCCATCGCGGATTTAGGGCTGATCCCTGTTCACTCCTGCCGGTAGCGGGTGGGATCCGGAATGCCTGCTTCTGAAAATCCCTTGCGCCTCAATATACATGCATCACAGTGGCCGCAGGCCGTACCGTCATCAGCCGGGTCATAACAGCTAGTGGTCATTGCGTAATCAATTCCCAGGTCTATGCCTTTTTTGATGATTTCAGCCTTGCTGAGCGATATCAGCGGTGTGTGTATTGTAATCGCTTTTCCTTCTACTCCCATGCGCGTAGCCAGGTTCGCGGTACGTTCGAAAGCCGCGATGAATTCAGGACGGCAGTCCGGATAGCCGCTGTAATCAACCGCGTTGACACCGATAAAAATATCCCGCGCTCCAATCACCTCCGCCCAGCCTAACGCCAGGCTCAATAGAATCGTATTGCGCGCCGGAACATACGTGACCGGGATGGTATCATCCTGCTCGCGGTCCATGGGAACGGCAATTGGCGCGGTAAGGGCTGAACCGCCGATCCAGCGCAGATCTAAATCGAGGATTTTATGGTCGCAAGCTCCAAAAGCCGCGGCGATTTCGGCCGCGCAGTCAATTTCTCCGGCATGCCGTTGGCCGTACCAGACCGACAACGCGTAACAGGCAAAACCCTGCCGGCACGCGAGAGCGAGAGCGGTAGCCGAATCCAGCCCGCCGCTCAGCAGCACCACAGCCCTGGCTGCCTGATGAGTTTCAGCATTCATTTTTTATCGGTCTATCCTTGGTAGCTCTGGTAATAAGTCCTAACGACTTGTGCTGCATAAACAGGAGAATCATCGCTATACCCGCGCACAACAATTCGGCTATAGTCATCATTACACGGGTTGCTATGGCAAAGACTGCGGCGATATCGGGATTGATGACAAACTGCAGCAGCCAGGTAAAAATACCTTCCCGGACGCCCAGGCCGCTGGGAGTAATTACCGCTAAAATGCCGCCGGCCAGCGCGCATCCAAGGCAGCCGGCCAGCCACGAGGAATGACTGAAGGGTATATGTTCAAAACACTGTGAAAAGAAATATAATCCCAGAGCCAGTGGTATATAGGACGAAAGATACACCAGGGTTAAACCTATCAACGTGGGAAATGTAACCGGAACGTGGACATCAGCAACCATCTGGCCGCGACTGACGGCAGCTTTCTTTAAAATATAATTGCACAGGTACGGATTCAGCATAATAACACTTAATCCCGCCGCGCAGGATACCAGACCGACCTTTACTAAAAACGGCAAACCCGGCACCCATACGAGCGTGCCAGCGCCGACTACCACGGCGGCGTATATATGGAATATATTGTCAAGTATGGTCGCGTAGGTAGTCGGTCCGAGTCTGGTGCCGAGGGATGTATAGGCCATTATACGGCCTGTAATGAACAGTACCTTGCCGGGAATATAGCGTCCCAGATAGGTAATAAACCATAGCGGTACGCTGGTTTTTAACGGTAATCCGCATCTGAACGTATGGGTCAATGCCTGCCAGCCCAGGCTGAGTATGAAGAAATGCAACGCCATGCAGCCTAGAGCCGGTCCGATAAATCCCGGGCGGAATGAAATCGGATGCTGCTGGATTTCATGCCAGTTGCTGAGGAGCATTCGTCCGCAATACCAGATGCTCAGTGTGACCAGGACCACACCGAATGCTATTTTTATACTGCTGACTATTTTTTTTTTAGTCACTCTTTCCACTATGCTGTTTTTCGGTCGGGCCGGACGGGGATACAGACGGCCGCTAACGCTATAACCATGCCGATGCAGTACAAAATAAATCCGGCTTTAAATGACAATGGTTCGTATACCATCTCTATCTCGTGTGTTCCGGCCGGAACTGCTATCGCTCTCAACGTAATGTCGGCACGCATAACCGGCACCCGTTTACCATCGATATACGCCTTCCAGCCGGGGTAGAATATTTCGCTGAAAACAACATAGCCGGGAGCAAGCGAATCGCTTCTGGCGGTCATGCGCGTATGGTCGTAGGTTGTTAATTCAGCCGTGCCCGGCGTGTCGGTCCGGTGCTGCAGCGGCAAACCGGGCGGAACGGTGTCACTGGAAAGCGCGACCATGAACCGGGGATTGAAGTTTGTCTGTGCCATCCAGCCCAGTGCCGCGTCGTTATCCAGCACGCGGGCATCAGACGCAAACCAAACGCGCGGAAGCGCGTTTGGACGTTCAGAGATAACCAGTCCCTGCTGCGCGAATGGCCTGGCCCACGAAGGGATTGAACGCGCGTTTGCTTCCAGCTCATCCTGGCTTCTTACGACGAAGAGCCGGTAACGGACATTCAGCAAATTATAATACAGATCGCGATGATATTTTTTCAACGTGCGAAATGTGTCCTCATATAGCGGCCGGGACATAATATAACCGTTGTAGCTGTCCAATCCCCACATTACAGAGCGCAGATTCGCCTGGGCATAGTCCCATTCGAAACGGAACCGTTCCGAGACCGGGGCAGCGTCAGCTATCTTCTTTAATTGGATGCTGACGGCATTGGGCTGATTGCTTTTGGCGGCTGATTCTTTGGCGTTGTTGATATGACTGCTGAACATGAACATATCGACAAATACCAGGCCTGCTAACAACCATTTACCGTTTTCGGCCGTCACGATTCCGCGCACGACTGAAAGATATGCGGCGCAGAACGCGGCGAATAAAATCAATTGCGTCAGGATGCTCTTCCACAGTACCGACCGGGCAAGCGCGTCATCCGGAACAAACCGGGTTCCGATCCAGGCGGTTACCGCAATAATGCCCAGTGCGACCGCGGCCCAGACATAAAACCAGCGTGAAAGCCTGGTTTTCGCCGCAGGCCAGACACTGTCAATAATAAACGCTGCTATAATAGCCAGTGGCAAAGACATGAAAAAGGCGTAACGGACAGGTATCCGGAATCCTTTTAAGACCGGTAAAAGCTCCGCAACGGCGTATTGCAGCGGATTTTCGATGCCGTACATGTAAAGTAGCATGAACAATGCCATGCAGGCGAAAAATCCAACCAGGGCGGAACGTTTCTTCCACAACCACCAGGGTAAAAGCACTACGGCTAAAACCGGCAGCAGCCCGGTATAATTTACGCGGCACCAGAAATTCCAGTACTCCTGGAATGGCACGGAACCGCCCCAGAAAACATTCCAGGTTGCACTGCTGCCCGGCCCGTCAATCCGGCCGAACAGGAAAGGAATTATGTTGGTCAGGGCCAGTTTCCAGGGAACCTGGTCACGGATATCTTTATAGATGTCAGAACCTAACCGTGTTGTGCTGGAGTAGTATTCCAATCCTGGCAGGACCATAACAGAACTGATCATAAAGCCCAGAACAGCCGCGATCGCCGCGTATACGATAAACCGGGTCAGCAGCGCCCATTGTTTTCTGCACGCCATCTGGACTAGCAGAAACAGGCCGAAGGCGGACATAACCATAGTTTCCTGAAGCGAGCGCTGCACCACACTGATAAGAAAACACAACCCGACCGCGGCGCCCGTCAGCAGTGCCGCGCGCAGGCCGCGCCAGCTGAACCGGTCGGCCTGCAGGCGCATATGTTCGATTCCTAACATAACCCATGGCAGCCAGCCGTAGCCGGCCCCGTTATTTGCTGATGTCATGGTAATAACGATCGAAGCGCAAAACCCGGCCGATATCCCGCCGATCAAGGCGGATTGCCTGCTTATTTTCCAGAATCTCAACAGCAGATACGTGCCCAGTGCCGCCCAGAATACCTGGAATATATAGACTAAGGAAACCAGATATTCAAACACAACCGGATCATGTGAAAAAGGCGAAAGAATAATGTACAGCGGGTAAAACGGGGAATGCCATACCATCTGCCCGATCGGGCGCCCCAAGTCGTGATAGGAACACCAGGTCGGCGCCTGTAATTCCGATATCCGGCCGGTATGAAACAGCAGTTTCACATAGTCATAATTCGCGAAATCTCCGAAAAA
>CAZCLS010000378.1:0-4647 GCA_964499565.1 uncultured bacterium | reverse complement strand
TGCGCGGCCATGGCGGAAAGCCGGGAAGAGTTCGAAGCATTGATTAGACCGGTCTGTCAGTATGCACATAATACTCCCAGCCGGGTACCGTTGAGTGACTGGCATGACACGAAAACCGCACGGCACATCGGAATGAAAGCACGGTCGGTCGTCGGCGGATATTTCATGCGGCTGCTGGCGGAGAAGATGAAAGATAGAGTAGTGTGCGTCCGCCAGTGATAGAGGTGGGTTAAAGTTTTAAGGTTTAAAGGGGATTAGGGGTACACGTTTTGGTGAGATAGATTGAACGCCGACTGGAGACCCTGATAGCATGCTATAGACTGACTACCCGAGAAATGCGGGAGTGATGGTTGAAGAAGTTAATCTGATTCACCGGCGGGATAAACCCACCGGGGTCTATTCACCTGGGATGGAAGATGGAGTGATGGAGTGATGGGAATAGAGAACCCTGAACCCTGAATCCTGAACCCTGAACCCGGTTTTAGGACCGCCCTGGTATTGATGGGCGGTTTTTTTGTTTCATAAAAGTAGTTGAATGTTACCCGTAAATATGGATTTATCGATTAGCAGGTGGTATACTAACTCCGCGGTTATGATACTATTAAACAATTGACAGTAAAGGAATACATAATGTTAAAAGAACCACCTATTACCCACGCGGTTAGCCAGTGGGATGAACAAACCCGCTGCTTGAAATACCGGTATAACGGGCGAGTTCTGCTATCTATAGCAATTCCCGGTTCGGAAGAAGTAAAATACCGGCTTGTTTCGGATGGTAATATTCAGAGCGACCCGTTTGTCCAGCAGATATACCTGCTGGTGCCGGAGGAAGCAGCAGCAACGGTGCGGATTCATATGACCGAAGACGCGGTAGTAATGCGACCGATCCGGGCGGAGCGGGAGCAGGCGGTAATCGGGCAGACCGGCCGGCCGCTCATCGAGGGAGTGAATGGAATATATGACCGAAATGAAGACCTGCTGGTAGCATGGCACGGGCGGCCCTGGCGATGGAAGGCGCTGGAATTTTCAGTGTGTGAAGACGGGTCATTGGCAGCCGACCTGCAGGTAGAGTTGTGCAGTAGTCCCTGGACAATCAATCTGTACCCGCAATACTACAGGACGCACCTGGGATACCGATATCATCAACCCTGGAAATACAAGCCGAACGGAGCGACACCGGCCGGCTGGTGTTCATGGGAAGCGTACCGGCGCGACGTGACCGAAGAGAACATAACGGGAGCGGCACAATTTTTCGCGAAAGAGCTTAAAGCATACGGATTGGAATATATCCAGATCGATGACGGATTCCAGAAGATGCCGGTACCGTATGATCCGGACAAACCGCTGGCAGACAACTGGCTGGAGACGAACGAACGATTTCCGTCGGGGCATGCCGGGGTATGCGCCGGGATCAGGCAGCATGGATTCAAGCCGGGCATCTGGATGAGCGCAAGTGTGTTTAACGAAGAATACCCAAGCAAGAACAGCGAGCATTTTCTGAAAGACGAGACCGGCACGGTCTTGAAAGGGCAATGGATCAACTATGTGCTTGACTGCAAACCTGAAACGCTGGCAAAACACATAAAACCATTGTACGCCGGATTGCGGGAAGCGGGGTACGAGTATATCAAGATCGACCAGATCCGGCATTTGCTGTATGACGGGCTGCACGAGATGGTGCGGCGGGGATTGATGACGAATGATGAGGCGCGGCAGCGTTTCCGATCATATTTAGAAGCGACGCGGGGAAGTTTAGGCCGGGATATTTATTACCTGGCAAGCTGGGGAGTGATGCCGGAAGTAATCGGTCTGGTCGATGCCTGCCGGATAGCAACCGATGCGAATCCTACCTGGCCTAAAGTGCGCATGCAGATAGCAGAGACGGCGCGCTGGTTTCACACGCAGCGGATACTGTTTGTCAACGACCCTGATCATATTTGCGCGCGCACGCGGATAGAATGGGCCCGGACGCTTATATCGCTGGTATCACTGAGTGGCGGCCTGTTCATGCTCAGCGACCCGATTGAATCATATGATGAAGATCGTCTGACAATAATAAAAAAATGTCTTCCGCCGCTGCCGGTGGTAACGGCCGAAACGGGCGGGCTGGATATGCATTATTCGGCGTTTCCCTGGACAAAGCAGCATGGCTTCGAGTACAAGGCCAGTATAGAAAACAATGTGTTTGATATACCTGATGAGGAGGCCTATCACATAGCGGGAACGTCGCGCACGATCAATGATGCTCATCCGCTGTCATCCCTCTGGGCTTTTCACATAGCGAAGCAGCAGGAACACTGGTGTGTGGTGTTGCGAGCCGCGGTAGTACCGCTCAGCATGGCTGTGTTGCGATTGGAAGACTGCGCGCTTGCACGTGACCGGGAATACCTGGTATTCGATTTCTGGGCGCAGAAATATCTGGGCATAGTAACGAAAACAATGGAAGTACCGGCTCTGAAACTTGGTGAGTGCCAGGCATTATGTTTCCGGGAAGCGAAATCACATCCACAGTTTTTAGCCAGTTCCCGGCATGTCAGTATGGATGCTGTATCGGTGCAAAAGCAAACCTGGAACAATGCTACATTGACCGTTTCACTGACGGGGGTACCGGGAACGACAGAGACATACTGGTTCGACCGGACAGCGGACTGGCAGGAGACGGGCAGTGAAATATCAGGAGGGAAGGTAAAGCATTCGCATGCGCCCTGCGGAGTTTTAGCGCTTGACATAACATTTGAACAGCCGGACGTTACCGTAGCCATCAGATGGAAAGAGCGCGCAATGCATAATGGAATACATTAAGGCCGGGAAAGAAGAATGTTCTGAGGATCAGCACCCCAGCCGGAAAAATTCGTTCGCATTGCCGAACAACCAGGCATAGGCGACTTGTTTGGCATCATCACAATCCAGATAGTCTATTTCAACCATTTCCGCAAGAGCAATGGCTATGTTGTCGCGCGCGATATGGGCATGGGCCCAGGCGCGATCGACATTGCCCACGAAGTCAGAACCATAGCCGTGAATTTTGCCATGCGGCACACTGCTCAGAGCCTGCTTGAATAGATTCTGACAATAAACCGGATCGATAATATTTGCCCAGCAGAAATCCATGCTGACATTTGGATAGTTTTTAGCCAGGAACAGCAATTCAGCGCTGTAGGGCCAGTTGGCATGGAAAAGGTCGAAGCGCACATCGCGGTGAAGTTCCAGAACAGGCGTCAGCAATACCGCGTTGGTTTTGACGATATCATTGCGGACACCAGCCATATGGCCGGTATGGATTTGCACCGGCAGGTCCAGGTCGCGCGCCATGCGCATAAAGGCATGGAACAGGAAATCATCCAGTGGCCTGGTTTCATCCGGATAACCGGCACTGTAGCGGGGATCAGCGATAAAGCGGTTGAAGACAATTTCGGCTTCCTGGCGTGCGGGATTACCAAAAAGCAGCGAACGCGTATAGGCCGACTGGTCTTTGAAAGCCACGGCGCCGAAGCGTTTATAGGCATCAAACAATTCACGGCAGGCGGCGATATATTCGTCCAGAGAGGTTGCGGTCCGCTTGAGAGGCGCCATGATGTTCTGCACGTCCTGCCAGCTGCGGATGCTGTGATATTTAGGCAAAGAAATCACCAGACGCGAACGCGGTGCCAGTTGCAGCGAGCCATCAAGAATCCTGGCGTCATCAGGCCAGATATCAGCCAGCCGAACCTTGATATGAGCATCTTCGAGAATAGCGTCATAGGTATCAGGATTGGTAAGGTCAAGTAGTTTAGACTGCATACGGCGCAGGGCGTCAAGGGAGAGGCGGTCTTCTCCGTAAAATTGTTTCAGCACCAGCCGGGTAACGCGGGCGTAGCCGGTATGACAGGTACGATTCCAGATACGTTCCAGAACCTGCCAGCGTTCCTCGATGCTGAGGGTTGTGTCATCCACAATTTTCATATCAGCTTCGGAAGAGGCACTGAGCAGGTCACTCGGGAAATACCCGCAGGTGACTACCTGGATCGGGTCGGTATATTTCGGACCGCACTCCCCGGAATGGTCGTGACAATCAACGAGCGGAACCGAGTCGCAGTAGGCCCGCAATTCATCGAAACAGGCGGCTGAATTTTTCATACGTCAGTGGGGCAGGAGTGAATACATGCACAGCATATCCGCGGATTGTGTCAGTCTTGAGCAGCGCGGATCAGCAGGAATAAGATAACACCGATAATATAGAGCACAAACAGGGCGAGAGAAATAATCAACAAAACGCCATAGATTTTGAACGTAGTGGCAATATTATCCAAGGCGGATTTTGCTGATTGGGGATCGCGCAGGCTGTAGGCGGTATCAAGGCTTTTAGAGGCTTTTACGAATAGAATACCGAGCCAGATCGGCAGCCAGCCGATAATAATGCCGATGCAGGATAAACATTGAATAGCGCCGACGATGATATTAAGTATTCCTAACAGCATAATCCAGCCTTTGGCGGCATACAAAGGTTTAAGAATGGGAGATACGGTATCAAATGTGTCGGATGACGGCAGGGACGTTTCGAGGGAAACGGAGTGATCTGAGGTGTTCATAGCGACTCCTTCTAGTTAGCCTCATGAAAATAATCATACAATAGACTTCAAAGAAACAGAGGAAAAACGTACTGGACAT
>CAZCLS010000377.1:0-4653 GCA_964499565.1 uncultured bacterium | reverse complement strand
AAAAACTGATTCACCGGCGGCATAAAACCGCCGGGGTCTTTCTGTGAAAGATGGATGATAGTCGATGGTTAATGGTTGATGACCGATGACCGAATACTGATGACCGATTACCGGCCTCATCCGTCAAAAGCCGGACAGGTCGAGACCGGCTACAGATGCGGCTTGAAAGGGTGCGGTGTCTGGGTAGCGGGTAGATCAAAAAGTTTTTTGAATGGGGTGGGAGGGATTCAGGCGGGCGGGAGCACGGTTTAATTTTATGTAGCGTTGAGAGCGAGCCAGGAGCACGGGAGCGGTATCGGATTGTTTATATACTTCGGCTTCGACGCACAGGTCGAACAGATCAGAGCGAACGGTAAGAAAAAGATTGGAAGGAGCCACCGGGCTGAAAAGGGACTGGATCGTATCGAGCACGTCACGCATTGAAGAGAAGTGAAAAGACGGACCAGATTTGGCGGCTAAGGAACGGGCCAGAGAACGGTCAGCGCTGTTCAGATTGCGCAGCTGGTAAGGTTGAACAGTATTGACATTCACATACTTGTGAGCGCTATAAGGATGGACAAAGATGTTCTGGAGCCAGAGTGCGTCGGCATCGGGTTGAAGGACAGAATGGGTAGTCACTTTGAGGCGCAGAAAACCGTTTCTGAAGTAGACGGGATCGACTGTGCCGAGAGACAAGCGGTCGGAGGCATCGAACCGGCCCTTGGCAACAACAGGAACAAATGTTTTTGAGTGGGGATTCCAAAGGTGAATAGTTAAATAGGGAGCATCATTAGTCTGGCGGTTCCACTCATTCATGCTGGAAGGCGGGTGCCAGGGAGCGGCCATACGACCGGAGAGAGTCAGGGCAACAGGCTTGTCCGGAGCAGGCATATTGGGCCATTCGCAGACAAAGGAGCCGGGAGAACCGAAGACATGCACACCGCCGCCGGCAGGAGAGGGACCGATGACAGCGGTCAGGCCGGGGGCTTGGGTAGATACGAGCTCGGGAGAAGGGCAGAGGGAAAAGGAATCGGAGCGGAACGATTTAATTGAAAGGGGGGAACAGCCGGGCAAAAATGCTTCGCGGCACAAAGGACCGGGGGAGCCTTCCGGGATGTTCAATCCGGGTTTGGGACACAGAAACCAGCCGCCTTCATAGTGGGAAACAGGAACCGTATCCGGCGCCCAGCGCAGAGACTGGTCAGCAGTAATAGCAACCTGGGAAAAAGGACGAGTGACCGAGTCACAAATGAACCAGTCGTCCGCGGAAGAAAGTTCACTGGCTAGGAGGATTTGCCGCATGGCAAAGGGGTTGTTACCAGAAGGGTTTATGACTGGGGAAACAGCATCTGAGACGTGAGCGGCGGACCTGACGGCATCGGATACGTCGGCCCATTCAAACGGTTCGACAACCGGACGGTCGGAACGGTCTCGCCGGACTTGAACACAAGATGTTGATGATAGTTTGGATGAATCCGGCAGGCGCATAATGGCTGCGGGCGCGCCGTCAGGAGTTACTAAGAGCAGGTCGCGCACGGAGGCGGGAATACCGCGGAACTGGATAAAGGCCAGAGGAGAGACAGAGAAGCGTTTGGCTGAGCCAGCCAGGCGGACGGTCAACGATTTGGCGGACTGGGCAACAATAACCCCCGGGGCCGGCGCGACCGAATCGGGAGTATCACCATCGGGGTCGAAGAAGACGATTTCATTCAGCAGAGAATCACGGGTTGAATCGAGGCGCATATCAGACAATTCGCATTCCCAGTCGGTTTCCCAGGTAAAGTCACGATTTGAGGAACTTTTGCGGGAAAGAGAGTGGACGGCCCGGGCTTGTTTGAGGGGCAGGCGCGGTCCCCAGGACTGCCAGCCGACGTCAATCACGGGCATATATTCGTCGCTGGAATTACCCCAGACTCCGTCGGGATTCGCGCCGGCGAACCAGTCGAACAGGGAAGAATCGGGCGTAATGATGAGAGAGCTTCTAGCAGGTATGCGTGGTGATTCATCGGCCGCGACGCGGCCCCGGGGATACAGATAATATGATGAACGGCGGAAGGGAGCGGACCAGAACAAGCGCGAGCCGAAGCGGTATCCTAAACGCCAGTTTTTAACATTCACAGGTTGGCTGGAAACATTACGGAGCACAATAAATTCAGGCTGGTCGAGCAGCACGCTTTCGAAATAGAATGGCTGTTGTTTCGATACACCATTGGCGGGAGAGCGGACAACTAATTCGACATAATCACCTTTGAAGAGCGGCCTGACATTAACGGGTTTACCGTTCCGCAGCAGGCCGATGCCATTAGTTTGGACGCGCACCTGTTCGAACTGGTCGATACCGAAGAAACCGGCCTGCATAGTTAAGGGACGATCGAGTCGCCGGCCGGTACAGAGGGAGACCTGGTAGCGTGCATTGCGGGCCAGGTTTGTAATAATGATGCAGTCCGGAGCGTCCGGCATTGTTGTGATGAAGGCGCCCTGCTCTTTGGCACCGGGGACGCGGGCGTGCATATATTCGTTCAAGGTAGAAAACCAGCCGTCGAAGGTAACGGTTTGGCGGATATTATTTTTAGGCAGGAAGCGTTCAAGCTTATGATCTTCAAAGACGAGTGAGAATTCGGTGTTACTGACAACGGGCTGATAGGTAAACAAACCGGCTGGCTCGGGCAGACCGGAGCCGGTTGCGGCGATGACGCCGTTCCACATACCGTAATACCAGCGCGGCAGACCGGACTGTTCGCGGAGTTTGCGGTATTCAACCCATCCGTCGACATGCAGCAAAGGTTCGCGGTCGAGGGTAACAATAATATTGGACACACCGGTTTGGTGATTAAGAACGGCTTCGGCGGATTCGACCAGGAAGAAATTATGATTTGGGCGTTCTTCGTAATAGCGCCCGAGGCGAAGTGTATCATCGCAATGATTCCAGCGTCGATCGACCTGGAGGACTGCGCGGTCGAACTGAACGGCTTCGGTATCGGGGAGGGAAACATTCTGAAGGCAATTATTTTCATCACGCTGGTCGATAAAGCGGGAAACGGCTCTGGACAGCCAGGCGGCATTAGTAGCGCGGGTGTCAAAGCGGCCGATGAGGGCGGAAGCAGCAGAGACATCGGCGGCAAAACAATCATCAGTCGGAAGCCAGCGGCCGTCATGCCAGGCGACAGGGGCGAGAAACTGGGAACCGTTCGGGGAGGCCTGGTCAGGTTGCGTATCGACTAGTTTAAAGCGGTAGCGTGCGCGGGTGCCGGGAACGGGGCCGGGCATGTCGAACCAGCGCTGGTTCGAGAGATTGGTCAGGGAGGAACTATCATTGAGCCACTCGAAACGATTACGGAAGGGGCGGTTGCGGGGAGCGCAGGCCCAGACGTCCTTACATGAATCGGCCGGACCGTCCTGCAGGTCGTGATACAGCAGCAGCATGGCATGCTGGACGGCTGAGTCGATGGTAGAGCGGGCACAATCACTATACACATATTGCCGGGCTTCGAAACGGGAGGTAGAAACGGTATAAACAAACCAGAAGGCGATGACACTCAGAATCATGCACAGCAGCAGCACCATAACAAGTGCTGCGCCGCGGGGATGGGAAACTGAATTAAAACGAAGTATCATTGCTTACAACAGAAATGGTTTTATGGGCAGGCTGGAAGCGCTGCCCTACTGTGGCAGGCTGGAAGCGCTGCCCTACTGTGAATCAATACAAATATACAAAGCAGAAGTGCCGGGATAGTTGGTTCGGGCAGCAAAGGTACGCGGGCGACGGCATCGATTTCGGCGCTGGCGCCCTGGCCGGAAACATCAATGAATTTCACAAAACGAATCCAGGCCAAATTTGTAGTGCTGCCGTCCGCGGTTTCAAGCATAGACAAATCTACAGGGGTGCCGCCGGCAGAACCTTCGTAGGCAAGCACGGTATTGGTATAGGACCATGAACCGTCAGTCCAGTCATTGGTAAGAAGGTTGGGATTGACGGGAAAGAGATAATCACTGGGATTGCCGTTGATATCGATCGACTGGGTAGGCATGAAAGAATCGGCGAAGCGGTCGCGGGCACGGAACCAGACCGCAGTCGACTGCCCGACCCAAATCTGGGCGGATTCAGTATACGCTACGAACCAGGGAGAAGCGAAGGGAGTATCGTTCAAAGTACTGAAGAACGAATTACCGTAAACAATCAGGTCGACATCATAGGGATGAACAGGATCGAACTCATTGGTGACTATGCCGCCCATTTCGAGGATCAGACTACCGCCAAAGCCGATCGAGACAATCTGGTCGGGAGTCCAGACTGCTTCATTAACGCGAACGGGCACATCCCCGGTGCCTCCCAGGGAATCGGGAGTGAAACGGGCAGCGGGACCGAGCACGGAAAGAGCGTTAGTGAAGAGTGGATGAGCATTAACAGGCAAGTAGGCGATCACGGAGGAGGCCCAGTCATCAGGCGCCCCGGCGCCGGGCAACGCGGACAGAAGGAACGTGGTTGCCAGGGCAAGGGAGACGCGCGTAAGGTTATTGCTGAGGATCATCAGGAGTACTCCGAGCGCGTAATAGGCAGCGGTTAAATAATTCGGCAATTTCGACTAAGCGGGGACCGGGTACCATGACAAAATCATTTGTAACCAGGATAACAGCCTGGTCAGCAACAGCGCTGACCGTGTCGAGAGACTGCCA